>NZ_NXLN01000001.1:0-223610 GCF_003364135.1 Helicobacter sp. MIT 01-3238 | reverse complement strand
CCCCCCCCCGATATTGTCTGGCGTAATGCTATTTATTTTTTCTGCGCTGTTTGAGGGTTGATTTTGCTGTGCGTGGGAGAGATTGGCAAATAATGCTAGTAGAAAATTTGCTAGCAAGAAAGAAGCGCGAAATCTACTAATTTTTTGTTTGCAGAAATGCTTTTCAAACTCCATTTTTTATCCTTATCATTTTTTGTGCTATTATCATTTTTATACACAAAATGATAACGACTAACAAAATTGAAATATTGTAGTCCTAAGTCGCTTAAAAATCGCTTATATCAATATATGAAGCATAATGAGAAAGCAAGCTATTTTGCGATATTTTATAGGCATTGCTAAAAAATCAAGTGAAAAATTTTTGCAAAAAGTTTTTATATTTTTACGCGTGCGATGACGATATAAAAATACAAGACCAAAATAAAGGACACCAATGCCACCTAAAACCTCCCAATATATCGCTATCCAAACAACAGCACCCACCAAAAAAGAAGCACGCAAAATCGCAAAATCCCTACTAAAAAAGCGACTATGTGCTTGTATCCAAATCCGCAAAATCACAAGTCTTTATGAATGGCAAGGGGCAATCTGCAATGAAAAAGAATATCTCTTGCAGATAAAAACGCACAAAAAGCACTTTGAAGCAATCGCCCTTTTTATCGGCAAAATCCACTCTTATGACACACCACAAATTATTTCTTTGCCCATAGAATCTATAAGTGAGAAATATCAAAAATGGTTAGATAAATCTATAAACTAATGTAAAAAACTAAAAATCCAAAGCCGCTCAAGCACAAAAAAAGCAAAATCTATCCAAGCACGCGCAAAAATTCCGCTTTGACAAATCCGCGTAAATCCCCCAAACTAGGAATGCTTAAATCCTCGCTTAAAAAGTCATTTTCCAAATCGCTATCCAAAAACTGCTTGGTCTTGCGCGTGTGCTTATCTATGCCCACTTTGCCAGAGAGTGAGAGCTTCTCGCCCCCTGTTATAGGGGATTTGATAAGGTGCTTGTTTTCCCCATTTATCCGCGCCCAAGTCATCTTGCTTACCAAGCCCACATCATCTCTTATGCCCGAGTTATACGCATAGCTACCAATCCCAAAGCACAAGAACTCCGTTGGATTATAGCCATTGTCCTTGCACCAATCATACACCGCCCTTGCACGCTCCACCGTGATAGCATCGCCATAGATTATGCGCACTTTGCTTAGGGAGAAATACTCATCAACAAGCCTTATCACGCCCTTTCTCGCCCGCTCATCGCTTGAGCCCGCATCGCCTGTGAGGATTAAAAACGGGTCTCCAGAATCAGGACGCAGCACGATAGGAAATGCGCGGTTTTGTATCATTTCATTTGCCTCTTTATCGCGCTTTAGCCCTTCGATAATCTCCCAAAGATTCCAAGTGTCCGACACGATTGACACCATCGATTTTGGAAACGCCCTCATAATGCGCTTAAAGCTCTCCACCTCGCCACTTTGCCCGCCTAGACACATTACACTATGCTCGCTTGCAGGGATTGAGCCAACTAAGCTTGCTTGTGCGCCGTATTCATCATAGAGGTGCTTTAGTGCCATCATAGAATCCGTGCCATTAAAAAACAAAATATGCCCCATAGAGGAGTTGTAGCAGTCCTCTATGCCGTTCATTCCGCGCTGTGCGAAGTCGTGGAAATTCCAACTTTCATCAAGGTAGTAGCCCAAGCAATCGTATTCTATGCGCTTAAACCGCGCTGCGTTTGTCGCCACAAGGCAGGATTTCCAAATTTGAGAATTTAAATAAGTCTCTATGAAATTCACAAACCAGCAGTGCTCCTGCTTGGTTGATTGGAGTGTGATGATAGGCGAGTGCGATGGGATAAAGCTCCCTTCAGGCACGACTTTGAAGTGGATAGGAATCTCATTTGGCAGGCTAAGCCATTTATCGATTAGGAAATGATAGGATTCTTGGGATTTATCCAAATTCATAAAATCGCTGTATAAAAACTCTAGCCCAGATTTTATGCTTTCCTCACTAGCGGCTTTAAATTCTGCATAAAGCGTTTTTAGCTTGGCGATTGCTTGTCGCATACCAAAGGCTACGATATGTCCATTTAGCGCACTCAAATCAAGTCTAGGATTGCGACAATAAAGCACGCTATACACGGACTCTAAGCCCTGTGGATACATACTCGCGTGCGTGTATTTGTAGCAATCAGCGATAAAAAGTAGTGTGGGGTATTGTGGATTTTTTAGATTGTTTGTCATTGCAAAGTCCTTAAAAAAGTGTAAAAATATTGGCGTTTTTGCATTTGTGCTTTTCGCGCTTTTTTGCGCTAAAATCAGCAAAATAGCAACGCAAAAGTATGATAAAACAAAAGTTTTGGATTGTAGCAGATTTTAGTGGTTTTGCAAGTGGTTTTGAGGTTTTGCAAGATTTTATTAAGTGTATTTTGTGAGGATTTTTGTTGATACTTTGTAGCAGATTTTGCTTTGTAGTTTTTTTTGTGGTGGTTATTTTTGTGGTGCTTTTGCTAGCAGCTGCTCCCGCAATGCGCTTAGATTTTTGCTTAGTCTTACCTCATAAGTTGGGATTGTTGTTTGATTTTCTTGTGGATTATCTATTTGCTTTAGATTTTCATTTAGCTTTGATACTTCTTCTTGCGCATACACGCGTATTTGCTCTAGGCTTGGTTTTTCATACACTCGCACGCCGTTTTTAAAATAAGGGATATGTAGCTCTTTGGCTACATAGTCTTTGTCGTGCAAAATCTCGTTTATATTTTCATCGTGCAAGTATAGTTTGTCAAATACTGCTTCCCCACTATTTTTATCAAAAAACCGATAGAGTTTTTTATAGTGTGGCAGGCTTATTTTGCTTGCTTCCTCGCTTATTTTTATCGTAGGTGTGATTTTGCCATTTTGCTCTTTTGCTACAAGTTTATACACGCAGCCAAGCACGGGCGCACTTTTTGCAGTGATTAGCCGCTCGCCTACGCCAAATGCGTCAATGCACGCGCCATTTTGCAAAATCTGCTTGATTCTTATCTCATCTAGCGCACCGCTTGCTACGATTTTTGCCTCATTTAGCCCTGCTTCATCAAGTAGTTTTCTCAAAGATTTTGACAGCGCACACAAATCGCCAGAATCAATCCTAATGCCATAATTTTTTGCCTTTCCACTCGTGGCTTGTAGCAACTCTTTTAGCGCGATTATTGCGTTTTGTATGCCACTATTTAGGCTATCATAAGTATCAATGAGTAAAATTGCGTTGTTTGGATATAGCTTGCAATACTCTCTAAATGCTTCTAGCTCACTATCATAAGCCTGCACCCAGCTGTGCGCCATCGTGCCTGCGACTTTTATGCCATAGATTTTGCCTGCAAGCGTGCAAGCAGTGGCTTGCACACCACCTATATAAGCCGCTCTAGCTCCACTTAGTGCGGCATCTATGCCTTGTGCTCTGCGTGAGCCAAACTCTAGTATCGCTCTATTTTGTGTCTTGCTTTTTTTGCCTTTGGCGTCTTTGGTGCTAGAAGTTTGGGCAGCGCGGACTATGCGATTTGTCTTGGTAGCGATTAGGCTTTGGTGGTTTAGGGCTAGGAGGATAAAAGTCTCTAAAATCTGTGCTTCGCTAGCCTTTGCCCGCACGGTCAAAATCGGCTCATTTGCAAAAACTACTTCCCCCTCACGCACACCATAAATATCCCCACTAAATTTGAATTCTGCTAAATATGCCAAAAAATCAGGGCTAAAAAGATTTTGCACACGCAAAAATTCTAAGTCTTGCGAGCTAAATTGGAGATTGGTAATAAAATCTACAATGCTATCTTGTCCGCTAGCAATGACAAAGCCACCATTATCAGGCACTTGCCTAAAAAACACATCAAAGTAGCAAATCGTGTCTTTTATGCTTGATTTTAAGTAGCCATTGCTCATCAAAAATTCATAAAAATCACAAAGTAAAGCTAAGTTTTTTTCTCTAAAAATTGTCTTGCCATAATGGCTTTGTGGCAAGCGAGCTTGTGTAGGGTGGCTTTGCGAAAAATGGCTTTGTGAGGAATGGTTTTGTGTGCCATATTTGGTGTTATTTGCATTGCTTTTGGCGTGCATTAAAAGTGCCTTTGTGCGATATTTAGAAGTTGTGGTGCTGTTTTAAGATTGGTGTGTATTATAGCCTAGAATCTATTTAAAAGCACCTCAAATTTGGTGCTTCCAAAATGTAGCTGTGTAGCAAAAAATTTTTAGGAAAAAAGATTTTTAGATTTTGCAAAATGTAACCAAAATCTTATACAAATCATATACAATTCCTTGCTTTGTCTATGAAGCACATATCAAACTATAAAGGAAAAACAAATGAAAGAGAATCTCTCACGCAAAGCAAAAGGCAAAATCGGATTTTTGGCTACTTGTATTTTTGCACTAGCTACAAGCACGGTGGCTTTAGCAGAAAATCCACAAAACTTCGACCCCAAAAGCGCAAAAAATCACTTAGTTATCAAGATGGAGATTTTAGATAGCAAAAACAACAAAGAAGCAGGCGAAGTCGTAGCGGTGCAAACACCTTATGGGGAAGCATTTTTCCCAAACCTAAAGGGACTAAAATCTGGATTTCACGGATTTCATATCCACGAAAATCCAAATTGTGGTAGCAATGAAAAAGGGCTAGGTATGCAAGCTGGCGGACACTGGGACCCAAAGAAAACAAATAGACATTCATTCCCTTGGGATAATGAGGGGCATAAAGGGGATTTACCTGCATTGTTTGTAGAAAAAGATGGCAGTGCAAACACACCTGTGCTTGCTCCCAAAATCAAAAATATAAACGAAATCAAAAATCACGCTTTGATGATTCACTTCGGTGGGGATAATCACAGCGACCACCCCGCACCTCTTGGTGGTGGTGGAGCAAGAGTAGCCTGCGGAGTTATATAATAAAGATTTTACCTAACGCACAAGACTACTTAAATCCTGCTTACACAAATCACTACATAGGTTTGCCACAAATGCAAAAAGCGTTTATTTGCTTAAAAGGCACTACTTTTAGGGCAAAGACGCTTTTTGTGGCAACTCAAAGTGCCACGATACTTCCACAAATACTTTATAAATACTTTGTTATGCTTTTTGCGATTTTTTGCTAATCCATTTTTGATAACGCTTTTTATGCCAAAATCTTAAATTTAGGCTTTTTGATTGCGCATATTTATAACCTCACAATATAGAAAATTTAAATGCAAATTTTTGCTATAATCACGCGCAAGGCTTGATAAGTGCTTCACGCCAAAGCGCAAAGAAGCAAGATAAATCTAAGGGGTGCAAAATGGCATACACGATAAAAGAAGTAGAGGAAAAGACAGGTATTTCAAGTCATACCTTGCGATTTTGGGCGAAAAATAACTTGTTTCCGTTTATACAAAGAGATGATAACAATATACGCTACTTCAGCGAAAATGATTTGGGCTGGGTAGCTGTGGTGCATTGTCTTAGGCAAAGCGGGCTAAGTGTGGGGCAAATCAAAGAATATGTAGACTTGTGCCTAAAGGGAGAATCCACATTTGAAGCAAGACTAGCCATAATCCAAAAACAACGGGATGAAACGGCAAAAATCATCAACGAATACCAACGCGCCCTTGACAAACTAGAATCTAAAGTGCAGTTTTATGAAGATGCTATCTATAAGCGCGAAAAAGAAAAGATAGAAAGACTAAATCCAAATGAACTAAAAAGCTACTTTGAAAATCCTCAAAACAAGCACTACAAAGGTGTAGGTGAAAATGCCGCAAAGACTTTGGCAAAATAAAATCCATAAAAAAAGCCAAAATCTAAAAGTGCCATTACAAAACCAAAAAGGAGAGAATATGTTTGAGGAAATTGAGTTTGAGAGAATCAAGCGACTACCAAAATATGTCTTTGCAGCTATCAACGAAATCAAACTAAAAATGCGCCAAAATGGCGAAGATGTCATTGACTTTAGTATGGGCAATCCCGATGGCGCGACACCACAACATATCATTGATAAACTCTGTGAGGCAGCCCAAAAACCAAAAAATCACGGCTACTCTGCAAGCAAAGGAATCTATAAACTTCGCTTAGCAGTGAGCGATACTTATAAGCGCAAATACGGAGTAAGCCTAGACCCAGAAACCCAAGTCTGCATAGCTATGGGGAGCAAAGAGGGCTTTGTCCATCTTACCCAAGCTATCACAAATGTGGGCGACACCGCCATAGTAGCAGAGCCTGCTTATCCTATACACTACTACGCTTTTATGCTATCAGGGGCAAATGTAGCGACATTTGGACTAAAATGGAATGATGAATACGAGCTAGATGAGGAAGCGTTTTTTGCTTCACTAAAAGAAACGCTAAAAAACACAATGCCAAAGCCCAAATTTGTCGTAACCAATTTCCCGCACAATCCAACAACTATCGTTGTCTATAAGCGGTTTTATGAAAAACTTGTAAAGTTAGCAAAAAAAGAAAGATTTTATATCATAAATGACATTGCGTATGCGGATTTGAGCTTTGGGGGGTATGTCGCGCCTAGTATCTTTGAGGTAGATGGGGCACTAGATGTCGCAGTAGAGAGCTACACTCTCTCAAAAAGCTACAATATGGCGGGCTGGCGTATCGGCTGTGTAGTTGGCAATTCTAGACTTATAGGGGCGTTGCAAAAGATAAAAAGCTGGCTTGATTATGGAATCTACACACCTATGCAAATCGCTGCGACAATCGCGCTAAATGGCAAACAAGAATGCGTCCAAGAAATCGCTAGGAAGTATGAGGAGCGAATGGAGGTGTTGATTGAGAGTTTTGGTGCAGCTGGCTGGGAGATGAGTAAGCCAAAGGCAAGTATGTTTATATGGGCTAGGATTCCACAAGTCGCAAGACATTTGGGAAGTCTAGAGTTTTCTAAAAAACTCCTGCAAGAAGCAAAAATCGCTGTAAGCCCGGGGATAGGGTTTGGCAACCACGGTGATGAATATGTCCGCATAGCCCTCATCGAAAATCGCAACAGAATCCGCCAAGCCGCTAAAAATCTAAAAGCGTTTTTGAAGCAATTTTAGCGCACATTTGGCTTATATAAAGCACTTTTATGCTATGATAGCAAAATCTAAAAAGAGGCTTTAAGAGAGACAAAAAGGCAAATCTCTACACGAAAGGAATCTAAAATGTCCAATCTTGCAAATGTCGATAAAATTACTAATCTCCACAAAAACAACGAACTTCAGCTACTCTGCTTCCGCATAGAAAAGGGCAGAGATTTATACGCGGTAAATGTTTTCAAAATCCGTGAGGTTGTGAAATATCGTGGCGTGATTACTATCGTAAGCCACGAGCCTAGCTCACTTGTAGAGGGGCTTATCACTATTAGGGAGCTTACTATCCCACTTATTGATATGCGCAAGTGGTTTTTCTATGATGCGAGCAACAAAACAAAAGACTTGCGTCCGTATCGAATCAAGCAAGATGGGCAAGATGACATTGTGATGATTTGTGAATTTTCGCGCTGGACGATAGGCGTGCGCGTCTATGAAGCAGATAGAATCCTAAGCAAAAAATGGACAGAAATCGAGCAAAGCACAGGCGGTTCTGCAGGCAATCCTAGCAACAAACTTGTATCTCGCACTCGCTATTTTGATGGGCGATTAGTCCAAGTGGTGGATATTGAAAAAATGCTTGTTGATGTGTTCCCTTGGATAGACAAAGAAAAAGAGCAAGATTTAGAAAAAGTAAACAAAGTCCGCACGCGAAAAGAGATTTTGCTAGCTGATGATAGCCCAAGCGTGCTAAAAACAATGCAGATAATCCTAGACAAAGTCGGTGTAATCCACCACGATTTCCCAAATGGCAGACGGCTTTTGGATTATCTTTTTGACCCAAGCACCAATATCGAAAATATAGGTATGATTATCACGGATTTGGAAATGCCTGAAGCAAGTGGGTTTGAAGTGATAAAGCAAGTCAAAGAAAATTCTGCTACTTCAAAAATTCCTATCGTTGTAAATTCATCTATGAGTGGCTCAAGCAATGAGGATATGGCAATGTCGCTAAAGGCAAATGCTTTTATCTCTAAGTCAAATCCGCTAGAAATAGAGCGAGCGATACAAGATTTGATGATAAAGTAGCGCAAGAAAAATGTGGTAAAAATGGTGATGGGGGTAGAGAAAATTTTGCAACCCCACAAAATTAGAGAATCTAAAAATGTCGCAACAAAAAAACACAAAGCTAGCAGATGATTTGTCAGCCCAAGAGAAAGTTTTAAGCGAGGATTTTGACTACTTTGCTTTGCCCTCTCCTTGCTATGTGCTAGAAAATCATAAGCTAGAATCAAACCTTGAGATTTTGGATAATATCCAAAAACAAAGTGGTGCGAAAATCTTGCTTGCGCTAAAGGGCTATGCGTTTTGGCGCAAATTTGACAAAGTGCGCGAAGTGCTAGCTGGAAGTAGTGCAAGTGGAATCTATGAAGCCACTCTAGGGTTTGAGGAAATCGGTGGCAGAGAGAGCAGCAAAGAAGTATGTGTATTTTCCCCTGCATACAAGCCAAATGAGATAAACGCACTTCTATCCATAGCTACGCATATTATTTTTAACTCCTTTACCCAATGGCAAAAATACAAACCCTCAATAGAATCCAAAAACGCACAACTAGCAAAACTCGGCTTAAGCCCTATCAGTGTGGGACTACGACTAAATCCACTTTTTAGCGAGGTAGAGCCTGAAATCTACAATCCTTGCGCTAAGTATTCTAGGCTTGGGATTACTCCTAGCGAATTTGAAAAAGGCTTGAAAGACTTAGCAAAATCTAGCAAAAAGTGTGAAGAAAACAAAAAGCATAGTGTAGATTCTGCATTGGAGGGAATTGAGGGGCTACACTTCCATACACATTGTGAGCAGGGCGCAGACGCGCTAGCTCGCACACTAGAGCACATACATAGGCACTTCTCTAGCGCACTTAAACAGATGAGATGGATAAATCTAGGTGGCGGACATCATATCACCAAAAAAGGCTATGACACCGATTTGCTTATCTCGCTTATCAAAGACATAAAATCAAAGTATAATAATATTGAGGTGTTTTTGGAGCCCGGTGAAGCTGTGGGCTGGGAGAGTGGGTTTTTGCTAGGGGAGGTGGTAGATATAGTAGAAAATGAAAAAAAAATCGCTATCTTAGATGTAAGTGCTAGCGCGCATATGCCTGACTGCCTAGAAATGCCATATCGTCCAAGCGTGATAAAAATCTCACGCAACCAAAATCGCACTAGCGATAGTAATGACAAAAAAGTGCTATGCGAAGCAGACAAGGGCGAGTGCGATTCTAGCACTAGCAAAAGTGGCGGTAAATATGCCTATCGATTTGGTGGTCCCACCTGCCTAGCGGGCGATATTATCGGGGATTTTAGCTTTGATACTCCGCTAGAAGTAGGCGATAGAGTGGCGTTTTTGGATATGCTACACTACACGATTGTAAAAAACACAACCTTTAATGGCGTGCCTCTGCCAAGTCTTGGCATAATAGAAACAAGCAAGTCTAGCAAAGCAAGTGAGTCGGGCAAGGAGCGCAGATTTCGCTTGCTAAAATCCTTTGGCTACAATGACTACAAAGAGCGAAACTAAAACTTATGCCAATAAGCCAAAATTTAGCGTAACTAAAATCAAAAGCGAACAAGATTTTGCCCAAAAATATCTGCAAAATGGAGGATAAAATGAGTAATGCAAAAAAATATGTCGTAGGCATAGTTGGTGCGACGGGCGCGGTGGGAGAAGAGATTATCCGCGTGCTAGAAGAGGTGAGTTTCCCACTAGAGAGAATTGTCCCACTTGCTAGCAAAAATAGTATCGGCAAAAGCGTAGAAGTGCAAGGCAAAGAAGTCGCTGTGCTAGAAACTACCGATGAAGTATTTAGCGAGCAAGGGATAGAAATCGCGTTTTTTTCCGCAGGCGGAAGCGTAAGTGAGAGATACGCACCAAGTGCTGCAAAATCTGGTGCGCTAGTCATTGACAACACGAGCTTTTTCCGTCTAGATAGAGATGTCCCTCTAGTCGTCCCTGAAGTAAATCCACAAGACATAGCCGATTTTGCCAAAAAAAATATCATCGCCAATCCAAACTGCTCTACAATCCAAATGGTGCAAGCCCTAGCTCCATTGCATAAGGCATTTGGCATAGAGCGCGTAGATGTCAGCACCTACCAAGCAGTAAGTGGAGCTGGCAAAAAAGGAATGGAAGAGTTAGTCTTGCAAATGCAAAAATTCTTTGCTTTTGAGCTAGATTCCGCCTCGCCTAGCGTGTTTCCTCACAGAATCGCGCTAAATGTTATCCCACATATTGATGTGTTTATGGAAAATGACTACACAAAAGAAGAAATGAAAATGATAAAAGAAACGCACAAGATTATGCACGCGGATTTCCCTATCAGTGCGACTTGCGTGCGCGTGCCTGTGCTACGAAGTCATAGTGAGAGCATAACTGTTAGATTCTCTTGCGAAGTAAGCGCAAAAGACGCAAAAGACGCGCTAAAATCCGCGCAAAATATTGTGCTGATTGACGAACCACAAAATGGACTATACCCTATGCCTACAATCGCCACAGATACCAATGAAACTTATGTGGGGCGAGTGCGTGTGGATAATTTTGATAAAAGGATTTTGCATTTTTGGTGTGTGGCTGACCAAATCCGCGTAGGAGCTGCTACAAACGCCGTGCGAATCGCACAAAAATGGTGTGAGATGCAAAAAAGCTAAGCAAATAGCTAGCGCAAAATCAAGCACACAAAAATAGCAAAAGCTAAAGGTGGATTTTTTTTACAAAAGCAAAAAGTTGTGCTAGTGTGCTTGCTTCGTTTTTACAACGATTTTGGTATAATTTCATTTTCCATTGGTTTGGTGGTGGCTGCTCTTAAGATTTGAGAGAGGAAAGTCCGAGCTACATAAGACAAGGATTCCATTTAACGAATGGCTAGGGCGACCTAAGGGAAAGTGCAACAGAAAATAACCGCTCATTTGTGCTTATTTTTTGCAAAAATATTTTTGCAAGCATTAAAAAGCACTGCTAAAAGAAAGATAAGCACAAATGAGTAAGGGTGAAAAGGTGGGGTAAGAGCCTACCGACTGCTAGGCAACTAGCAGTGCCGTGCAAACCCAATCCGTAGCAAAAAGGGTGTGGTAAATGTCTTAGATTTTGCCCTTTGCTTGAGGTGTGTTGTGAAATGCACCCTAGATAAATAGCCACCCTCGACAGAACTCGGCTTATACCAAGCCAATGGATTTTTGGATTGTAAAAATATTTCCTAAAAACTTTGATATTTTTTTATAGATTTTTTAGCTTCAAAAACTACATTATTTCTCTCATATTGACAAAAGCCATTTTTGCACAGATTCTATGATTCTATGCGACATTATCTTAAATCATTTCGCGTAAGATTTTTGGGTAGCTTCTTTAACTGCTTTAGTGTATGTATTTTTCAAAACTTTCAAAGTAGATTTTGCTTGCTTTGCTCAAATCTATATCTATGTCAGCTATGCAAATGCGCAAGTTTGATTTGCTCGCTTCCACATAAGGCACTTCCTCACAAGCCACACCTACACAATCCCTTTCCCCAAAAGTCATCTCCTCATAGACTACTTCCCCGCAAACTTTCCCCACCTCACAAAGCGGTATGTTTAGCAAATCCGCGCTTTTTTGCAATGCCACGACTTGACTAGGAGCGCACTCCACTAGAGCGCAACTTTGAGTTTGGGCAAAAAGCCATTTGCCAGATTCTACCCCAAAATCATTGCTGAAATCCTCGCTAGAATCCCCACCAAAATTCTTGCTAGAATTTTTAGATTCCATAGATTCTAGCACTTTGCCAAACCCCCTTGCATCTACGCCCTTGCCTCCGAGTATTGCCATTTTTGCAAGTGCGATAGCTATCCCGCCTTTGCCGACTGCCTTTGCGCTTAGGATTTGCCCGCTTGCTATGCCTTTGTGGAGAAACTCCCACAATGCCCTCTCTCTATCCAAATCTATACGCACTTCCCCGCACAAGCCACCACCTATTATTTTTTGCGCCACACTCCCGCTAAATCCGCTTATATCACAGATATTGCCAAGCAGTAAAATCACATTTCCATTTTCTTTTAACGCAGAATCAATTATATAGTCCGCACCGCTACGGTTACTTGCACAAGCACTACTTATACCCACACTAACGATAGTGGGCGTAGGATATATGTCTATTTCATCGGTTTGGTTATAAAGCGATACATTGCCGCTTACCACAGGTGTTTTTAGCTCTTTGCACGCCTGCTTTATTCCCTCACACACTTCGCTAAACTGCCACATTACTTCAGGGTTTTGAGGATTGCCAAAATTTAGGCAATCACTTATCGCAAGTGGTTTTGCACCCCTTGTAGCTAGCTTTCGTCCTGCTGTGGCTACGGCGATTTTGCCTCCCTCTCGTGGATTTAGATAACATATTTGTGGCGCACAATAAATACTCATTGCTAGTGCATTGCCATTTTCTTTTACGCGCACCACACTGCCATCTAGCTTGCCACTTGGCACTATCGTATTTGTCTGCACGGTGCTATCATATTGACTATATATCCATTTTTTATCGCAAATATCTATATGCCCCAAAAGCTCCCTAAAAAGATCATTGTTTGATTTGTCATTTAGATTTTTTATGAAGCTAGAATCTAGCTTGTTAATTTCGTCTAGATAGCTTGGCTTATCCACTTTCCTCTTTAGCACAGGGGAGGCTTCACTTAGAGGTGCGATAGGGATTTTCCCTACGCACTCTCCCTCCCAAAGTAGCTCCATAATCCCACTATCTGTTACCTCACCGATAATAGCGCAATCAAGTTCCCACTTCTCAAATATTTCTTTTATCTCGCCCTCTTTGCCTTTTTTGGCGCAGATTAGCATTCTTTCTTGGCTTTCACTTAGCATTAGCTCATAAGCATTCATTTGGGATTCTCGCATAGGCACTTTCTCTAGTTCTAGTCGCATACCGCTACCACTTCGCCCAGCCATTTCAAAGCTAGAGCTTGTAAGTCCTGCTGCGCCCATATCTTGGATTCCTACGATTAAATCGCGTTTGAATAATTCCAAACACGCCTCAAGCAATAGTTTTTCTGTAAATGGGTCGCCCACCTGCACAGTAGGACGCAAAGAGGTAGAATCCTCACTAAAGCTATCACTACTCATCACTGCTCCACCTAGCCCATCGCGCCCTGTCTTGCTTCCTACATAGATTACGGGATTGCCCACTCCCTCTGCTTTTGCATAAAAAATCTCTTCTTTTTTTGCTAGCCCTAGACAAAAAGCATTTACCAAAATATTGCCATTGTAGCAAGGCTCAAATGTGCTCTCTCCCCCGATAGTTGGCACTCCCATACAATTCCCATATCCGCCGATTCCCTCCACCACGCCAGAGAGCAAGTATTTGTGCTTTTTACCTATGGCGTCCTCTCTATACACTTCGCCAAAGCGGATAGAATCTAGGCTTGCCACAGGTCGCGCCCCCATCGTAAATATATCACGCATTATCCCACCTACTCCTGTGGCAGCTCCTGCAGTTGGCTCGATGAAACTTGGGTGATTGTGTGATTCTACCTTAAACACCGCTGCCATACCTCCACCTATGTCGATTACGCCTGCGTTTTCGCCCGGTCCTTGTATCACATACTCCGCGCTTGTAGGGAATCCGTTTAGATAGATTTTGCTAGATTTGTAGCTACAATGCTCGCTCCACATAGCACTAAAAATCCCTAGCTCTACAAGGTTTGGCTCACGCCCCAAAATCCTTAAAATCTCACTATAATCATCTTTGCTAAGTTTATGACTACTAAGGGCGCAATCCATATCAGCTATGCAAAATTTTTTGTGTAAATCGCTTATTTTGGTGAGTGTGTCGTGTGGCATTGTAAATCCTTCTGCGTGCTAAATCTAATGCAAATCAAAATAAACTCAAGTGAAAAATACCTAGTATGTGGCAAAAATTTCAAATGTGAAGTATAGCAAAATCAAGTATATAAGGTTTTTGTTTGTGGTGCAAACATTACTAGGACTTAGCAAAGGAACGGCTTTTGCTGGAATCCTTAGAAATCAAATAAGCAGGCAAACGCCACAAAATGCACAAATGGAGCGCAGTATGAGAGAAGTCAAAGAGACAAAAAGGATTTTATTAGCGGTAGCTTTGCTAGGGATTATAGGCGTGCTATCTATGGGCATAAGCCACGCAGATGAAGCACAAGAGCCAAACCAAAATGGCAGATTTACTTATGGGCTTGATAGGGATTTGAGCGAAGATGAGCTAGCACAAATGGGCTCACAATATGATGATAGAAATCTCCCCCCACCCTCGCAAAACCCAGCACTAAATGGCAACACACCCACCGCGCAGGGAAATGGTGGTAGCAATGGTGGCAATGGAAACAATGGAGATGCCACCCAAGCAAATGGCAATGGCACAAATGGAGCGCAACCACAGCAATCAAACCTACTTCCGCACGAATATCCCTCTGCTGATAGGCTTACCTCGCCAGATATTCCCACAGCACAGCTAAAAGCGGGGATAGAGTTTGCCAAAAATGGCGACTACCAAAACGCCTATGATTCTTTCAAAAAGTCTTGTAAAGGTGGAAATCCTAGCGGGTGCTTTGCCATAGGCACTATGTATGCCACAGGAAAGGGCGTAGATACCAATATCCGCCGCGCCAAAAAATACTATGAAATCGGTTGCTCTGCAGGCGACCCCACCTCTTGCACCAATCTAGCAATGCTATATAATGATGACAAAACTGCGACAAAAGATGACAAAGAACTAGCTGCACAATACTATATGAGTGCGTGTGAGGGAGGGGATGCCATAGCGTGCAATAATCTAGGGTTTATGTATGCAAATGGCGATGGAATGGCAAAGGACTTTTTCACCGCGATAAAATACTATAAACTAGCTTGCGAGGGAGGAAGCAATCTAGGTTGCTACAATCTAGGCTTACTAAGCAATACCAAAAACATATATGGCAAGAAAAAATCTGAGCTAAGCCAAGCAGACCTAAACTACGCCGCGTGCAATGCAGGGGATATAGTAGGGTGTAGCAATCTAGGGTGGATGTATGCAAATGGCGTAGATGATGTCCCTCTAAGCTATGCCTATGCAGCCAAGTATTTCAAAAGAGCGTGTGAAGCGCGAGATGTCAAGTCTTGTAGCAATCTAGGTGTGCTATACCAAAAAGGGCTAGGTGTTACCCAAGATACAAAATATGCACTTGACTTATACACCTACTCGTGCAATGCAGGACTACAACAAGCTTGTGATAACTATCGCATACTAAAAGAAGACTTGCATATCAATCCAAAGCCAACTTACAACATAAAACCTCGTCCAAGCAAGCAAAGGCAGTCTTCTGTCTATAAGAGATAGGGATTTTGGCTTTTTAGATTTTTTATAAAATCTACCTCACAAATACGCCATATAAATATTCCCTACAAAAGACTTGCGCAAATCTACCCTACAAAGACACTATCGCTCATCACAGGTTGGAGATGAGCGATTTTTAGCATAGACAAAATCTCTTCCACGCTACGATTATCACTTATACTAAATTGCTCATCTCCCTTTTTTTCGGCGTCATCGCCACGAGATTTTTTCTCCTCCGCGCTTCGCTCTCCTATCGCCACAGATACTCCTGCAGATATTTTGTTTGCACCTAGTTTTATGGCATTGTTGCGAAATCTTGCCCCCTCCCTGCTAGAAATCGTAATACTCGCATAAGGCAAAAAGAGGCGATATGTGCATAGCACTTGCAAAAGCCTAGATTCTGTAACGGCTTTTGGGTGGATTTTGGGGTTATTTATGATAGGGCGCAAGCGAGGAATTGATAGCGCGATTTCGGCGTGTGGGTATTTGCGCTGCAAAAAATACGCGTGCAAAGCACAGCTTAGCGCGTCTTTGCGAAAATCATCTATGCCAAGCAATGCACCAAATCCAACACCTCTCATTCCTGCTTGCAATGCCCTCTCTTGTGCATAAAATCGATATGCAAACGCTCTCTTTTCGCCCTCTATGTGGATTCTAGCGTATTTTTTGGGGCAGTAAGTCTCTTGAAAAAGCGTTACAAAATCACAGCCACTTTTGTGTAGCAGCTCATATTCATCAACATTTAACGCGTAAATCTCCACTCCTATGACTTTAAAATACTGCTTTGCTAGCTCGCAGGCTTTTGCTATGTATTCTACGCTTGCGTATTCTCTACCCTCGCCACATAGAAACAAAACTTCTTGCAAGCCACTTTTGGCGATGATTTCTAGCTCGGCTTTGATTTCGTCATATTCTAGTTTTGCGCGTTTGATTTTATTCCCCTTTTGAAATCCGCAATACACACATTTACTTGCACAATGATTGCTAAGATAAAGCGGGGTAAAGACATTTATGGAGTTGCCAAAGTAAGATTTCACTCTTTTTTGGGCTTGTGTGGCGATTTCTTCTAAGAAAGGCTCGGCAGCTGGGCTTAGCAGGGCGCATAAATCGCCAATGTCTAAGTAGTGCTTACTAAGTGCGGATTTTACTTCTTTTGGGCTATAAGCATCAGGGTTGTAAGATTCTCTTATCTTAAGCACGCACTCTAAAATATTAGAATCAATGTCTTGCATTGTGCTTTGAAATTCCCATACACTGCTAGGATTTACCATTTTTATCCTTTACCTAAAATCTTGTCTAAAATCGTGCGTAAAAAAGCGTGTAAAAATACAAAATCACTAAAATTTATCCCTACAAAAACAATCCTAAAAAATGATTTTACAAAATCAATCTTGCAAAAAACTTGTAAGTGAGCTAGGCTTGCTTGCAGGCGAAATGTCTTCTATCGGCGAAGAGGGCGTAGGAGTGGATTCTTGTGCTAAGCCTGCAAGATAAGCTAGCCTACCTGCTTCTATACCTAGCCTAAAAGCGTGCGCCATTTGTGTTATGTCTTTGGCATTGGCAATGGCTGTGTTTGCCATTATCGCGCTTACGCCCATCTGCATAGCCTCACAAGCTTGGGCTGGAGAGCCTATACCTGCATCTACAATGATTGGCAAATCTATCTCACGCAACAAAATCTCTATAAACGCCTTTGTTTGTAAGCCTTTGTTTGTGCCGATAGGTGCGCCAAGTGGCATTATCGCACACGCTCCTGCGTTTGCCATATCTCGCGCAGCATACAGCTCTGGATACATATACACAAGTGGCGTAAAGCCCTCTTTTGCTAGCATTTCAGTGGCTTTGGCACTTTCATAATTATCTGGCAAAAGATATTTGCTATCGCTTATGACTTCGACTTTGACTAAATCGCTTTGGCAAATTTCGCGCGCCAAAAGGGCGATACGCAAAGCCTCTTTGGCATTTCTAGCACCGCTTGTGTTGGGCAGTAGTGTGATATTTGGTGGGATAAAATCTAGGATATTTTCTAGCCCACCACGATTTGTTCGGCGCAAAGCAAGGGTGATGATTTGGGCTTTTGCTTGCTTGATAGCAGAATCTATAAGATGAAGTGAGTATTTGCCCGAGCCAAGTATGAAGCGTGAGCTAAATGAATATTTGCCAAGACGCAAAATATCGCTAGATTTTGTAGAATCTGCTTGCCTGATAGAATCTAGTTTTGTGGAATCTAGCGGGGTTGTAGAATCTATTTGTTTTGTAGAATCTATGGAAGTTGTATTGTTTTTTTTATCACTTGTTTTACTCATTTTTTGCCTTTTATCGTAGTAGTTTTGTCGCTTTATAAGTTTGCTTTTGTAGATTTTCCTCACAATCCCTGCTTCATAATCCATACTTCATAATCCATTTTGGGCACACAAAATCTCTAGCACAAGGTTTGCCTGATGAGCAGCACAAATATTTACACGAGGGCTCATAAGTCCCCTGCCATAGCCTGCTGCACTAAGCAAATCCCCACAAATATAAAATCTATCATTGATTTTGCGCGTTTGTATCGCATTTGAGTCCCCATAGCCTGCTAGCCCGCTAGCACATATCAGCGTGGAGTCTGGAAAGTGTGTGTGAAAATTCTGGGCAAGCATAGCTTTGGCGAAAGGATTATCAAACGCTTCACACACGATTTCACAGCCCTCAAAAAGTGTGGGGATATTGCTAGGCTCTATTTTGGTAGTGAAAATCTGCGTAGTGATAAAAGGGTTTATCTCTTTTATGTGGGAGCGTAGGGCTTGAGTTTTTAGCTTACCTAAGTCGCTTATGTTGTAGGCTTGTCGGTTTAGGTTGCTAGGCTCGATAATATCAAAATCAATCAGCACCAAATGCCCAAGCCCGCTTCTAGCTAGCATTATTGCAATGTGTGAGCCAAGCCCTCCAAGCCCGCATATTGCTACTTTTGCTTGCTTTAGGGCGTTGTGCACTTTTGGTGTGTGTCGTGCACTCATCATTGATTCTAGTGCATCTTGAGGAGGCATTTTTCCTTTTGGGATACACCACAGCTCATCGCCATTTTCTAGCGTTTTTGCTTCTTTGCTTGCAAAGCCATTTACTATCCACACATCGTTTTCATCGCAGTTTTGGCTAGTAAAAAAACTTAGGGAATCTGTGATTTTGGTTTGGTGCTTTTTGCCATTAAATAGTATATTTTTCATTGTGCTGCTTTAGTGTTGTGTTAGATTTGCTTCTGTATTCGGGGATTATCCACCACCTACAAAGCTAAGGATTTCTACCTTATCGCCCTGCTTAAAAACCACTTTTTCAAACTCATCTTTTGGGATAATTTTGCCATTTAGCTCTAGGGCGATAAGTGCGGAGTTTAGCCCCTTTAGCTCTAAATATTCCATAAGGCTAAGGCTTTTTTGCGTGAAATTTTCTCCATTTATACACATAGATAAACTCCTTAATGCTAGAAGCAAATTCCCTACTATCAAACTTTTTGGGCACACTTTTTGGGAATCTTGTAAGATTTTTAAGAAAAGTTTTTAGACTTTTATGTCTCAAAGTATGTCTAATGTATTTTGCAAGTTGCTTAAATATGGCAGAGAGGAAGGGATTCGAACCCTCGAAAGCTTGCACTTTACACGCGTTCCAGGCGTGCTCCTTCAACCACTCGGACACCTCTCTAAAATGCGCTAATTAAACTGCGTAAAAACGCGCAACACTTCACTTACGCTAGCTAAAAATCTAGCACTAATAAAACCTCGCTATTATATACAAAATAAGCAATTTTTATGCAGATTTTGGGCAAAATAGCGCGTTTTGCTTTTGTAAAACTCTGTGCAAAGAAGCAATTATCTTAGGCTTACAAAAAGCCCAAATCTGCCCGTTTGTATGAGATTTTTTTCACAGCTTTCGCTTGTCTTTTGGCTACGGATTTGCGCTTTTTGCCACCTGCTTTCTTTATATGCTCTGCGATATGAAAAAAGCCTATCCTCACAGCAACTACACACTTCCAAAACCTCGACATTCTCACGCAAAATCCCCACCCTATCACACTCATCTAGCAGCATCAAAATCAAATCCAAAAAATATTTCCCGCTTCTTTTTTCTATGTATTTTTTGCCAAAATCTTTTTGTATTTGGATTGCCAAATCCTCCCCCACCTCATAGCAACATTTTCGTATAGACGCCCCGATAAATACACGCAAATTTTGCGTCTTTGCACCATTTGCAAGCAGTGCGTTTATGCCGTTTGTGAGGATATGAGTGCATACTCCGGCCCTGCCCGCGTGAAGTGCGACAAACGCACCATTTACGCAATCAAAAATCAATACAGGATTGCAATCAGCTACCAAAATAAGCGCGACTAAATTTTTATGTGTGCAAAAAATCCCATCGCCCTGCCCTAAATTGCATTCTTGCAAACTATGTTGATTTTGCAAGTTTTGTGCTGATTTGGTGGCTTTGCCGTAGTTACTCTCATCACACGCCAAAATCACACTTGAGTGGATTTGATTGCAAAAGATAAGCGTTTTTTGGGGGAAATAAGTAGAGAGAATCTTAGCGCGATTATGGGTTACATTTGCGGGGTTATCTCGTGTGTGATAGGCGAGATTTAGACTATGATATGGAGGAGTGCTTACCCCACAAAGCCTAGAAGTCAACACAAAATCAATCCCGCAATCCCTAAAAACCGCGCTTTGCTTGCTTGAGAAAAATACGGATTCATCGCTATTGCTAGCCTTATCACTATGTGATATTTTTTGTTTTGGTGTTTTTTGGGTTGTTTTTGTGGTTACTACATTTTGTGGTGGCATTTTTTACCTTTTTTAAGATTTTGGCAAATTTTACAATATTTTTTATGCTAGAATTTTGCTTATTTTGCCTTATTTTGGCTAAGCGCAAAGATTTTAGGCAAAGCTAAAGAAGCCAAAATGTTTAGGACAGCACAAACAAAGGGGATTTTATGAAGCACTTTTATGGACTTTATCACAAGTTTTTTTGCAAGATTTTTTATGGGGTTTTTGTAGTTGTGCTGCTAGCCGTATCGCCAGCACTTGCTGATTGGCAAATGTTTAGCGATGGCGTGGATACATATTTGTTTAACACCCAAAATGGCGATGTGTATGTGAGATTTAGAAAAGGTGGCAAAAACTACGAAGATGTCTTTGTCAAAATGCCAGCGGGAGTCCGCCCACAAAGCAAATCTACAAAGCAACCAAGCCCACAGCCCAAATCCCCAAGCACCCCACCAAATCAAGCGCAAAATCAAAATAATGAAATCACTCAAGCCCAGCGACTAGAGGCGATAAAAAAATCCCAAGAAATAATGAGTAAAAGCCTAGATTCTAGCGGAATTGATACAGGTTTTTAAGGTATTTATGATTTTTAGTAGAATTTAGTTTTTTTTTAATCTAGTTGCAAAATTTTGCAATATCGCTTTTTGCTAACCAAGCATTATCAAAAAAGATTCTGCCAAGTATTCAAAATGAAAATAATTTGCTAAAAATCTACGCTCTTTGCTTTGCTTACAAAAAAAGGCTTTTTATAAAACTTTACTAAAACTTACTAAACTTGTTTTTCAAAATAAAATCCAAGATTTTTTTAATAAATTGCACCACGAGTTTGCTCCCCAAAAAACTTCATTTTGTGAATTTTTGCCTATAAGCCTACTTGGGCTACTTGTGCTTCATTGCTTAACAAAACAATATCACTCCCAAAGGCTAAGGGCTTCTTGTAAAATCTCTTTCGCACCTTGTGCTATCATTTTGTCTGCTAGATTTTTTGCCATATCATTTGCTGTTTTTTGTAAGTCTAGCAAAGATTTTTGCGAGCATTTTTGTGGAATCTCTTTGATAGAGATTTCTAGAGATTCTCTTAGTATTTTTTCTCCGCTTGGTATCCCCACTATTGCATTTATCTTGAGTAAATCTGCTTTGTGAGAATCGCTCACTATCTTGCAGTGAACGCCAATAGGGACTTGACACCCACCATCTAGAGCGCGGATAAACTCCCTCTCCGCGCTAGCACATATCATCGCTTCTTTGTCGCTTAGTTTTTCTAGCAGCGAGGTTATCTCCTCATCATTTCTGCACTCTATGCCAAGTGCTGCTTGCCCCATAGCAGGTATCATCTCATCTACTTCAAAAGCCTTAATATGCGGGATTTGCTCATTTGTTATGCCTAGTCTTTTTAGCCCAGCGGCTGCTAGCATTATGGCGTGAAATTCGCCAGATTCTAGCTTTTTTAGCCTTGTTTGGACATTGCCCCTAAGGGATAGTGCTTCCAAATCAGGTCGTTTGGCAAGTATTTGCATCGTGCGTCTTAGCGAGGTTGTGCCTACTTTTGCGCCTTGTGGCAGAGAATCTAGGCTTTCATACTTATAGCTTAGCAAGCAGTCTCGCACATCTTCGCGCTTGGTTATGCTAGCTAGAGTTAGCCCACTTGGTAGCTCCACAGGCACATCTTTTAGCGAATGCACTGCTAAGTCAATCTCCCCACTTAGCAACAGCTCTTCTAGCTCTTTGGTAAAAAGCCCTTTGCCACCGATTTTGGCAAGGGGAACATCTAGGATTTTATCACCTTTGGTTTTTACGATTTTTAAGTCGGATTCTACTCCTAGCTCGGCTTTTAGTCGCGATTTGATATGTTCGGCTTGCCATAGCGCGAGTGCACTACCACGAGTGCCGATTATGAATTTTTTGCTAGTCATTTTTATCCTTTTGTATCGCCTTATTTTGCTTGCTAGATTCCTCAATGATTTCCACCTCGATAATGTCCTCATCGTTTGGCTTCTCATCAAAAGTAAAATCCTCTCGTGCGCGATAGTTGCGCACAAAATCGCTAGGCTTTGGCTGGGATACAAAGCTAGATACAATGCATATAATCCCCACGCTATCGCTTAGCAACCCCGGTGTTATAAGCAAAATCGCTCCCAAAAAAAACAGCATATTGCTTTTTAGCAAATCCAAAATCCGCCCCTCATACACAAAATGTATAATCTCATTTAGTGAGGAGCTAAGGGAGCGAGTGCGAGAATTCCAAAGCCAAAGCCCAGCAATCCCGCTAAACACAATTTCACAAAAAAGACTAAAAAATCCAAAATAACTAACCCAAATACTAAAGCTAAGTAGCTCAAAAGCAATGTAACCTATGAGAAAAAATAGTGCTAGTGTCGGCATTTACACTTCCTTTTAGTTATTTTTAAGGCATTTTTTAGCAAAGCTAGCAGAGATTTTATAGTTTTTGGATTCTGTTTTATTAGATTTTCTAGCAAAAATATTTATTTTATCATTTTTAGAATCTGCTCTAATGCTTTGGCAGAATCTATCTCACTTTTTTGCAAACCATCTCGCTTGATGATTTCTACGCGGTTTGATTCTAATCCTTTGCCAATAAGTGCGGCAAAATTTGCCACACCCATAAGCTCAAAATCTGCCATTTTCGCACCAAATCGCAAATCCCTATCATCTAGCGCGACTTCTACACCCACTTGTTTTAGGCTCTCATATAGCGCGTATCCAAAGTCATATTGGGCTTTGTCTTTGGCATTTGCAATGATGATGACAACCTTAAAAGGCGCGGTGCTAGCACTCCACACACAGCCCTTATCGTCGGCTTTTTGCTCCAATATCGCGCTTAGGATTCTGCTGATTCCTATGCCATAGCAGCCCATTATGAAAGGCTTTTCTTTGCCATTTTCATCTAAAAATTTCGCTTGCAATGGGGCAGAATACTTTGTCCCAAGTTTGAAAATATGCCCGATTTCAATGCCCTTTTTGTGTGCTAGCTCTGCACCACAGCAAGCGCAAATATCCCCCTGCTTCACCACTGCCAAATCCGCAAAGCAAAGATTTTCAAACAAATCCAAATCCACACCCACGAAGTGTTTTTCACGCTCATTTGCGCCACATATCATCTCGCTTGCCCCGCGCAAATCCTCATCAAAAATAATCGCTTTTTCCCCGATAATCGCCCTCAAGCTATACGCACCAATGCTACCTGCGATAAGCCCCAAATTTTCTAGCTCACTTTGACTTGCTTCAAGCAACTCTAGTGCTTCAAAGCCATTTGCATTTAGCGCGTTTAGTGCCTTTGTCTCTTCTAGCTCATCATCGCCACGCAAGAAAAACACAGCAAAATCCTCTCTAGGATTTTTGCTAGATTTTGCACTATCATTATTTGCAGATTCTAGTTTGGAATCTTTTGATTTTGTCTCTTTTGCATTCTCTTTTTTTGCTATATTTTCTTTGCTTTCTTTATTTGCTTTATTTGCTTTATTTGCTTGGCTTTCTTGGCTTGATTTTTTGGTGTATTTTTTTACAACCGCTTTGATACTCCAAAAAGGCTCAATATGAAAAAACGCACACAAATCGCTAATGCTTTTCACATTTGGAGTAGAGAATTTAGCAAAATCTGCTTTTGGTGGCAGGATTTCCTCGCCTTTTTCATTACGCGGTGGTAGTCTTTTTGCCCTCTTTGCTACTTCTAGGTTTGCTGCGTATTGGCAGGATTTGCACACCACAAGTGTGTCCTCTCCACTATCTGCCAATACCATAAACTCCTTGCTTCCACTCCCACCTATCACGCCACTATCTGCTTCCACACAGCGAAAATCTAGCCCCAAATCGCTAAAAATCTCACTATATGTCTTGTGCATAAGGGTAAATTCTCTATCCAAATCCGCCTCGTTTGAATGAAAGCTATACCCGTCTTTCATTATAAATTCTCGTGTGCGAAGTAGCCCAAAGCGCGGTCGTAGCTCATCGCGAAATTTTAGCTGGATTTGATAGAGATTTAGCGGTAAGGATTTGTAAGACTTTATGTATGTCCTAGCTAGCTCTGTGATACTTTCCTCGTGCGTGGGGGCGAGCAAAAATGGAGCGTTTTTCCTGTCGCTAAATCGCAATAGCTCTTTGCCGTATTGCTCGCTTCGTCCGCTTCTATCCCATAGCTCTTTTGGTGTTACAAAACTTAGCAACACTTCTTGCGCTCCTGCTTGTTGTAGTCTTTTTCGCACGATAGATTCTATCTTTTTTAGCACGATATTGCCTAGCGGGAGGAAATTATAGATTCCGCTCCCTAGCTGGTGGATATAGCCTGCTCTCACGAGATATTGATGACTTTTTAGGATTGCATCTTTTGGGGATTCTTTGGAAGTGGGTAGTAGCGTTTTTGAAAAAAGCATTTTTGTCCTTTTTGTTTTGTCCTCTTAAAAATCTTGGTTAAGTTTTTTGCGCTTTTATGAAATATATGACACAACGAATTAGGGCATAGAAGTTGTGTCATATTCGCACTTGTAGCGATTGACAAAATCCGCTCTTTTGCTTTGGTTTGTATTTTGTGATTCTTTTGATTCTTGTGTAGAATCTACTTTAAAAAACCTTTTTGCCCTTGATTCTATCTCTTTTCTAGTTTGATTTTTTGCTTTTGCGCTTTCCCTTGCTTGCTTTTTGTCCTGTGGCAATTCCTCAAACACCCTCTTTGTCGCTTCGATGATACTATCGCCCTCTTCGCTATTTGCTAGCTCTTTTAGCATTAGCGTGGGATTGTGCAAAAACACATTAAACGCGTTGTGTAGTATGATTTTTACTTCTTCTTGTAGCTCTTTTGGGAGGTAGCCTTTTTTGATAGCTCTTTGCAATTCTTGCAAACTTGCTTCTTTGGCGTTTTCTCGCATAGTCTTTATAAGTGGCAACACATCAAAGCTCTGCACCCACGAAAAATACTCACCCACCGCGTTACCAATGATAGCATAGGCTTGATGAGCTTGGATTTTTTTGCCGACTAGATTTTCATCTATGGTGCGCTTCAAATCATCTACACAAAAGATATGCAAGCCTTTTGGAATGCTTGCCACTTCGATATTTCTAGGCACAGACAAATCAAACCACGCTCGTTTGAAATCCCTAGATTTTGCCTCTTTTATGATGGCTTTGCTAGCTCCCGTAGCGCAAAACACAAGCGTAAAATCATCTAGCGTGGATTCTATGCTTGTATAGTCCAAAACCGTGATATTGCTAATGTCTTTGCCCTCCTCTTGCAGCTCGCACACAAAATTACTTGCATTCTCTTGCGTGCGATTGGTAAAGGCAATAGATACAGGACAATCAAGCAAATGCCTAACTACAAGCCTGCCCATTTCCCCTGCGCCGATGATAAGTGCACTTATCTGTGGGTTTTTTAGTTTTTTGGGCGTTGTGTCTTTGTCATTTTCTCTTATAAATCCCAATGCCCTCTTTACTGCCACAGAAGCCACAGATAAAGAGGTTTTGCCGATTTGAGTTTGGCTTCTTACCCTCCCGCCACAGCGAAAAGCAAAGTGTGCTAAGCGAGTGATTTCTTGCCCGCACACACCCAAATCATAGCATAGCTTATACGCGCTTTTTATTTGTCCTACGATTTGTGTCTCTCCTATGACTACGCTATCTAGCCCGCTAACCACGCTAAAAAGGTGGTGCAGGGCTTCTGCATTTTGGGCGATTTTGCAGTGTTTTTCTAGCTCTTTTAGTGGGATTTTTCTAGAGGTGGCAAAGCTATCAAGCACAGCAGTGATACACTCTTGCGGGCTGTGTGTGATTATGTAGAATTCTACGCGATTGCAAGTGCTAAGGAGGAGGATTTCTTTTAGGCTTTGGACTTTTGTTTTTAGGGACAAAAGAAAATCTTGTATTGAGCCTTTTTTGTATGAGTTTTTTTGAAGTGGTTCGTTTGCATTGTTTTGTGCAAAATCGCTTGCAAAGTCATTGGCAGGGAAAGCTAGCTTTTCGCGTAACTCTATTGGTGTGTTTTTGTGCGAAAAACTTAGGGCTAGGTATTGCACTTGCATTAAAAACTCCTCTCTATCATTGAAGTTGCGATTTGCTCTAGTGTGGCATTGCGCTCATCTTGTATCGCATTTAGGGCTTTTGTAATGAAATCTTTTGCGATATTTTGGCATTTTTGTATGGTGTTTTGCTCACAAAAAGCATTTCTAAACCACTCTATCGCCACACTATCTCGGGCATAAAAATGAGCCAAAAACTCCTCTTTTTTGTGAGAATCTAGCTCGCAGTATAGCAAAATGTATGGCAAAGTGCTTTTTCCCTCACGCAAATCATTCATATTTGGCTTGCCCAAAGTCGCTTCATCTTGGGTAATGTCTAGCACATCATCAACAATTTGAAAAGCTAGCCCTAGATTTTTGCCATATTCATAGTATTTAGCAGAATCAAGCCCTGCCAAAATCGCGCTAGATTCTGCGCTAGAGGCGATAAGAGAGGCGGTTTTATCCTCCAAAATCTTATAATACACTTCTAGACTTGGCTGAAAATCACGCGAGTAAAGCACATCATCAATTTCCCCTCTAGAGAGAGCGCACACGGCGTTTGAGACACTTTTGGCAATGGCTTGTGGAAAATCAGCTAGATAAAAGTAAGCCCGCGAATACAGCACATCGCCTAGCATAATGGCGTTTTTATCGCCAAATGAAGCATTTACACTTGGCACACCCCTGCGTGTGTGTGCTTCATCTATGACATCATCGTGCAGTAAAGAGGCACATTGTATCAGCTCGATGATAGCACAAAGACTAATAGCACAATCTAAAATGCTAGAATCTTTAGATAAGCCTTGAGCAGAATCAACCTTTGAATTTGCTTTTTTGGAATTTGCTTTTTTGGAATTTGCTTTGGAATCCCCTCTAAAGTCTTTAGCAAAATCCACACTTGAAGATTCCAAAATAGCCAAAATCAGTTTGCTTCGTAGCATTTTGCCAGATTTTATGCTAGAGTAGATTTTATCAATGTTTGGACTTTTTAGGCTAGCTATCCACTCATCACACCGTCTGCGCACACACTCCAAAATCTCTGCGCTATCTTGTTTCATATCTTGCCCCATATTTTGTCCGCCCCTAACTGCCACTTTTTATCTTTTGGGGATATAGCACGCCTAGCCACAGGCTTGCTTCTTTGCTCTCATAGTCGTATTTTACAAAACTCAAAAACACTTCTATATCGCGTATATCCCCTGCCCTAGATATAGGGAGCTTAAAACTTTTGCGCGCATAGTCTGTGTAGAGGATAAACTGATAGGGGAATTTGTCATAGTTTAGATTTATCACAAGTCCATAGTTTTTATACAATGTCCAATAAAATTTTAGCTCTTTTTGAAGTCCTGCGATTTGGAAACTTTTTTTGTAGATTTCATCTTTTTTTAGCACGAGATTTTCCTCATAGTCCCACACAGGCTGTGCGCTATGAAGCATCTCAAAAAACACCAAAGCAAAGCATATCGTGCAAAAAAGTTTTTTCATAGATTGAATCCCCTTTATTTTGCTTTTTAGATTATTCGTTTTCGCTTAGAATTTTGGCACTTGAGTGCAGTGCTATATCACGCTTTTTTGCTTCTATGGATTCTTTGTTGCTATGGACAAATTTACGCAAATCCCCACCGCCCTCCTCATAAGCTAACTCATAAGTGGCAAGCATTTCAAGCAGTTTTTCTAGCTCTTTTGTCGCAAGCGTGGGAGAGGCATTTAGCATTATCTCACACCACTTTTTCACAGGGTCGCCCTCTAGCACTTCTAACCCATTATTTAGCTCTTCCCACATTTGTGTCCCTTTTGCATTTTTATCCTTTTTGCATTTTTGGTAGTTTTTTAGGAAATCATTATATCCAAATTTCCCTAAAGATTTTATCCTATCAAATCATTTGTAAAATCACTTTGATATGTTTTATACTAAAACTTTGAAAACCTGCACCAAAATCGCTCAAAAATCCTTGCAAATCTCTTTTGTGATAATCTCTTTGCATTGTGCAATATATGCTTTTGGATTCTCACACTCCATAAGGACGGAGCGCATACATACGCCTGCTATTTTTGCCCTCGCTATTTTTGCCTCCATTGTTTTTGCTTTTTGAGTGCTTGTTTTTGAATTTTCATTATTTGCGTTATTGCTAGCTTGTGTGTGGCTATTTGGTAGGGTGTTTTTTATGTCTTTGCATAGCATTGCAAGATTTTCTTTGCAAATCCCTCCCACTGCATAGATTGGTAGATTTTTGGCAAAATCTTTTGTCAAACCATTTTTATAGTGCTCTAGCCCGCCTGATATTTTGCGCAAAAACTCCACTCCCCTGCCCTGCACACCCTCTTTGCAAGCACTTTCAAATACATTTCCCGCTATGACATAATCCACCCCAAAATCTAATGCCACTGCTAGCTCCTCCAAGCTATGTATAGACACGCCAAACGCGCCATTTTCGCTTATTTTTTGGGGTAAAATCTTGTTGCTTGTCAAATCCTCTAGCGCACCAAAAGGTGCGTGGAAAAACGGATATTCTAGCTTGTAAGCCACCTCTATAAAATTATGCAATATAAGTTTGCACTCATTGCTAGAGTTATTTGCGTTTGCCTTATTTGTGTTTGTGCTGTTTGTTTTATTTGCTTTGTTTGCGCTCTCAAAAATCCCTATTGCTTCTTTTGCTAAGGCTAGATACTCACTTTCGCGTAAGTCTTTTTCGCGCAGGATTACGCTATCTACCCCACTTTTTGTGAGCAATTCTAGTCTAGCTAAAAATTTATCAATGTCTTTTGCAGTGTTTTTTGTGTTTGCGCTTTGGCTTTTGCAGAGTTTTCTATCAGTGATAGCGATGATTTGAAAGCACAATTTTTATCCTTTTGCTTTTTTGCTTATTTTACCCACAATTTAAAAACCTAAGCAAAAAGAAAATTTTAAGCAGATTTTATATGAGAGAAGTTTTTTGGACGCGAAAGTGGAAGTGAAAAAGTTTGCGGGATAGAAAATTTTGTAAAAATCTTTGTTGGGAAAATTTCGTAGAGAAAAAAAATCTATGTAGAAAAAGAGCGCGAAAAGTAATGCAGAAAAATAAAAAACCCCGCATAGCAACGGACTTTGCTATGCGGGGTAGCGTTGTGTGGCTAATTTTTGGATTTTATCGCTATACAAAAACTAGAACACAAGTTTTGCAAATGCGATTGCGTTGTGTCTTTGGTATGTGGAATCAAAGCCATTGCTTACATAGCCTGCGCCCACATCGATTCCAAATCCCTCACGCATAATGCCTAGCTTCAAGTCAAGCACGCGCACACTTACCACAGCAGAGAATTCTTTGTAGTCTCCACCTGCATAAAGCACATCAAATTTTACTCTTTCGTGCTCTACGCCAGCGAAACCATACCAAGAGCTAGCACCAGCAGCGAAGTAGCTTGCTGTGCTTGGAGTAGTGTAGCGTCCATAAAATCTTGTATGGTCAGAAGTTGAATATATGCCAGCATCTTTGCCTACCATATAGTATCCACCACCTAGCTTTAAGTATTTAGCAAAAAATAGTTCTTCTTCAGCCCACACCAAGTAGGAGTTTTGTTTATTGTATTGATACATTCCACGCACAGAAGTTGTAGACTCTATGGTGGATTTATCGCCTGCGATTATGGCTAGTCTCGCACCTGCTTGGATAGTGTCTTGGTTGTTGTTGTAGTTGTTTATGTAGTAGTGCGCAAATGGGTCTATATGGAAAATCCCTAGCCCGATATTTGCACCCGCACCTACAAAGTCTTTTTTGCCAATGTTGAAGTTATCAAAGCTCGATGGAAAGCGAGAATAAGCCATAAGCTCAGAGCCGATTCTATTTGGCAATACACCAAAAGTGGCAGAATCATTTGCCCAAGATGCCCAGAAATTGGAATCTTTGCCAAAGTCTATGCTTAGCCCTACACCTTGAGTGTATAAGTCAATCCAATCGCTTTTTAGGAAGCTAGAGCTAAATCGCCCGACATATAAGTCAAACGCCCCTGTATAGCGGAAATACAAATCAGAAACATCATAATACTCGCTTCCGTATTTGCTTTTTCCCGCATCTTTAGATAGGCTAAACACTTGCGAGCCAGCCCAGACACCAAGTCCTGCGCCAAATTCTTCAGAGCCAAAATCCGCTCCAAAATGTCCTGTCGCACCCATAAAGCCGACATCTTTGCCATCAGCTCCCTTTCTATTGTCGCCAAGTGCGTGGTTATACGCCACACCCAAATGCCCAAATAATTCTACGCCAGAACTTCTAGCACTTGCTACACCCACCATAGAGGTAGCGACACAAGAAGCAAGAAGTGCGCTTGCAGTCATTGTTTTTAGAGTTTTCATTTTGTATCCTTTTTGTTTGGATTAAGACAAAAACTTCTTAGAAAATCTAAGCAAAGATTTTGCCTTGCAACTCATAGAATCGACTTTAAAACACAATCTTAAACAAATATAAGCAAAATCTAAAGCATTATTTCAATGATTTTGCCTAGATTTTGCTTATGGATTTTCGCTTTGGGCTAGCCCGAAGCTAGAATCTTGCGCACTTTTCTTTTGGGAGTTTATAAAGCTAATGGCTTCTTTGCAGAGGCTTTGCCATTGGGTAGCGAGATTTACGCTTGCACATTTGTTGAAGTATTCTAGTGCTTTAGAATCCTTGCCTTGTGTGTTGTAAATGCTTGCGATTTGGTAGAAAAGTCTTTGTTTGTCGGGATTATCTAGCCTTTTAGATTCTAGCTTTTGAAGCAGGTTTAGGGCTTGGGTGGCTTTGCTCGTTTCTTTTAGCGAAGTAGCAAGCGCAAACTCCGCATAAGGCGTGTATTCCTCGATTTTTAGCGCGTTTTGTAGCTCAATGATATTATTTGCATAGACTTGGATTTGGGTTTGGTCTTTGCTCTCAAGCGCGTATTCTAGGAGTTTGGCATACACGGGCAGGATTTTTTCTTGCTTGCCAAAATGCTCTCGCAAAAATGGCGCGACTTTTTTTGCTTCATCACGCGAGTCTAGTGCCACAAGCGCGTCAAAAAGGCTAAATGCAATGTCATAATGCGTCTTTAGGCTTTGTGCTAGACTAAAGCCATCTCTTGCAGCCATTACAGCGGGCTTAAACTCGCCTAGCGTGTATAGATTTTTGGTAATTCTGCGTAGCCACTCTAGTCGCTCTTTTGGCACAGAGCTAGATTCTACCATTCCGCTAGAGATAGACTTTGCCACACTCATAAGCCCACTAGAAACTAGACAATCAAAGCCCTGCATTTTTTGCGCTGGGGACAAATCAAACACACTAGCACGAATCAAGTAAGTGTTTGCTTCTTTGCAGTCTTTTTTCTCTAAGGCAAGTTTTATGATTTCCATTAGGGCTTTTTGCTTGTGCGGGCTAGATGCGTTTCCATACAGCTCAAGCACTTTGTGAAACTCGCTCCTTTTTAGCAAAATCTCCGCACTCAAATCGCGTGCTTTGCTCGCTTCCTCGCCATTTGGATATTTTTCCATTAGGTAAGCGTAGTGCTTTAGCTTGTCATCATCATCGCCTTTCACGCTAAATAATATCGCATCATCTCTTTCTTGGACTTCTTTGGCAAATTGAGATTTTGGATAGTCTTGCAAAAACGCTTGATTTGCTTTGTGGGCATTGTCAAAATCCCCTGCTAGCTCGTAGTATTCGCCCAAATCAAAGCCGTATTGCTCTTTTTGAGCGTCTTCAGAATTATCGTGCAAATATAGCGTAAGCCTTGCAGCTAAATCATATAGTTTATTATCCAGCAAATCCTCTATGATGTCTAGTGTGGGGGATTTCTCATCAAGGAAAAACGCTGGATAAACTTGCAAAACCTTACTTATCAAGTCTCTTCCTCTATCAAGTGAGGTGGGATTTTGTGGGCTTTGCTCTAGCTCAAAAAGTGCCCACTGCAGTGCCACCTCGCTAGCACTTGGCAAATCTCTTGCCTCTGTGTAGGCACCTTGAAAATTCATACGAACATATATTGGCGAAGAGCTTGTGCGCTGCATAATGGCTAGCTGCATTTTGGCAAGCGGAGAAAAGCGCGACTGCGGATACTCATCGCTAATGCGTTTATAATAATGCTCCGCTTCGGAGGGGATATTTTCTTTGTTGTATGAGTTTGCAAGTATGTAGAGAATCTCTGGGACATCAGGGTCAGCAGAAAACGCCCTTAGCCAATCCTGCGCTGCATTGATGATAGGCTCTTGCTCCTCTAAATCCAAATTTATCATCGCAATGATTCGCAAATAAGTCAAATCTCTACGAAACACAGAATCTGGATTTTCTTTTAGTGCGTAGTTTATGTCGTTGATAGCGGTTATGTATGCTTTGCGCTCCATAAGTTTAATCACATCAGAATACGCCTCAAAATCGCGGTTTTTTGTGGCAACTAATGGGCGATTATCAGAATTTAGCTCGGGCATCATAGGCATCGCTTCCCCCTCGATGCGCACGGGGAAATCTAGTCCATTTCTTTGCTCGGCTTGTGGGCTTAAAAACGGTATTTGCTCTTTGAAGCCCACGATTTGCCACACATCTGCAACCATAGCAGGATATTTATCAATCACAAAGCCTTGCTTGGGGTTTTTGGGGATAGAAAAAAGTTTTTGGCGATATTTGGGATAGATATAGAGATAAAACTGCTTTTCTATCATTTTGTAAGTAACTTTGAAAAAGTCGTTTTCAAGCCCTGAAAATCCTCTATCAGGCACGCTATCAATCTTGCATTCTATGGAAATATCAGTCCCTGCTGCATCAAGGATTTCTTGGCACGCAAAGGGGGTTTGATTTCTTAGTGTGAGGACAGAAAACCCCTCATTGTCCTGCTTGCCAAAGGTCGTAGAAATCTCTAACGAACCCGCACTTTGGAATAACAACAAACATAAGCATAGCCATTTTACGCGCAATTTAATAAGCCCCGATAACATATTTTCCTATGAAATCAAGCAAAAATTGAGCCATAAAAATTGAGCCAACACATAAAACGCCCATTATCCCAACAATGATTTTGCCAAGCGTAGAACAATGCGCGAAGTTACCCGCTTCATCATTTGATACTTGGCTATTTGCTACTTGAGATTTTGCAGTGATTGCACTAGAGTCTTTAGAATCTAGCAAAAACATTGCCACAACTAAGCGCAAATAATAAAATCCAGCAATCGCACTATTTATCATCATTATAAGCGCAAGCCCTACAAATCCTCCACTATACGCACTCATAATCGCCAAAAGTTTGCCCCAAAAAACACCAAAAGGCGGAATCCCTGCCAAAGAGAGCATAAAAATCGCACCCAAAAACGCTTTTAGCGGGGAAGTGCGCACAAGTCCATTAAACGCGCTAAAAGGAATGTCATAAGGTGTTTTTGCTGAAGTTTTTACTAGGGATTGTATTTTACCAGCGATTTTGGCGCATTTGCAGTTTGACTTCGCACTAGACTCATCACAAACGCCTTTGGATTCTTCGCTAGAATCTTGCAAATTTAGCGAAGATTTTAGTGGGGATTTTAGCTCTTTTAGCCAAAGCAGTCCAAATATCCCTACATTTGTGATAATAAACATAAACCAATACAAATACAAAGCACTTAGGCTTATTTGTGTACCTATCATCACGCAAGCTAGCACAAATCCACTATGAGAAATCGAGCTAAAGGCAAGCATTCGCTTGACATCGTTTTGGATAAGTGCGGCGATATTTGGTAGCGTGATAGTCAAAACCACCAAAACATACATAGCAGATTCTAGCCAAATAATCCCCACTTTTAAAAACGCACCAAGTAGTGTGATAGCCACACTAAAGGCTGCGATTTTGGGGATAATAGAAACTACGCCTGCCATAATGGAATTTGAGCCCTCATAAATATCGGGCATCCAGCTATGAAACGGCACGGCAGATGCTTTGAAAGCTATGGCAGAGAGTATAAACACAAGTCCGCCAAAAAGCGCAAACACAGAGGTGTATTTGTCATCTAGCAGCATATCGTGGATATGGGCAATATCCATACTCGCACACGCAAAATACAGACACACCACCCCAAAGATAAAAAACACGCTAGCAAGCACGCCCATCACAAAATATTTAATCCCCGCTTCGATTCCCTTGCTCCTGCCATTTAGTGCAATAAGCACACACAATGATAGTGAGCCTATCTCTAGCCCAAGCAAAATCACCACCAAATGCGTGCTTGAAACCATAACATCAAAGCCAGCAATCATCAACAAAAATAGCGGAAAAAACTCTTTGGATAAAAACGACTTGTCAAAAAACTCTTTGCAGTCTAGTTTTTGCAATGCGCTTGCCCCCGCATTTGCACCAAAAAGCACAATAAAAATAAGCGCGCAAATCTCCATACTAAATTGCCCTAAGATGCTAATCCCATTTATATTGATAAGCCCAAAAAAGCTACTTCCTACTTTTAGGTTTAGGCTAAAAATCGAGCTAACACCCAAAAATAGCGCACTCAAAGCGACATTTAGCCCGCGTGAAAACACGCTAGAGAATACATTTATGAGAAGCAAACAAAGCGCACCGCATAGTAAAATCAGCACAGGCAAAATCGCATACACTTTTAGTTCAAAAATATCTAAACTCATTTGTTTTCTCCATTTACAGATTTTGTAGCACTTGGGTTTGCTACACTAGGTGTGTTTGTGGGATTTGTTGGGTTTGTAGGATTTGGTGCAAAATCTAGGCTAGATTCTATATGTTCATCATTGCTTAATTGCGATGATTCTTGGCGATTTAGCGCGTCTATATCACTAGACAAAATCACCTCCTCTTGTAACTGCAAAATATCACTTGGTATAGTTGGGATTATCTCTGCTTTGCGCGAATATGGATAGAGGCTGTATTCTATGCGCTCCTTGCTTTTGTCGTTATGAGTGCGCTCATAGGCGATTTGGAGGGTGGATTGGGAGCTTGTTTCTATGGGCTTTAGGATTGGCTTAGGATAGACACCAAAAAATATCACTAGCCCCGCAAACACCGCCATAATGCCCTTTTGACAAGAATCTATATCTTTGAAGTTGGTAAGATTTTGGTTTTTTATCTCGCCAAAAAAGATTTTTTTATACAAAACTAGCATATAAGCCCCAGAAATGATAATAGTGAGCCCACCAAGAAACGCGATGATAGGATAATGCTCAAACACCCCAAGCAAGCTAAAAAACTCCCCTACAAATCCTATGCTAAGAGGCAATCCCACATTTGCCATCATTGCCACGCCAAAGATTCCACAAAGCACAGGGGCGATAGAAGCTAGCCCACCAAGATTTGCGATTTTTCTCCCCTCTAGTCTTGCTTTGTTTAGCCCTGCTTCATCAATAGAAGCAAAATCTATCAGGGCACAATTTTTTGCGTATCTATCCTCAATAATCCCCACAAGCATAAATAACATAGCACTTACCACGCCGTGAGCAAACATCATAAACACCGCTCCCCCTACCCCAATCACACTAAAAGAAAACACGCCAAGCACCACCACACCCATATGTGAGATAGAGCTATATGCTATCACTTGTTTTATGTCTTTTTGGGCATAAGCTACTAGCCCACCATAGATTATCATCACTAGCCCAAGTGCTAGCACAAGTAGCTGCAAATCCACGCTAGCATCAGGAAATAACGGCACGCTAAATCTCACAAGCGCGTAAGTTCCCATTTTTAGCAATAGAGCTGAGAGCAAAATCGTGCCGATAGTCGGGGCATTGCCATAAGCCTTTGGTAGCCAAGAGTGAAATGGAATCATAGGGATTTTTACTGCGATAGCAAAGAAAAACGCCAAAAATAGCAAGCACTGATACTCACTAGGCAAACTAAAGGCATACCAATCACTAAGCTCAAAACTCCAAAATCGATTGTGCAAGAAAAACAAATACGCATAATAAATAATGCCTAGTAGCATAATAAGAGAGGCAAAAAATGTATATAGGAAAAATGTAAGTGCGGCTTTGATATTTTCTTTTCGCTCTGCACTTCCCCACACACCTATCATATATAGCAGTGGCAAAAGTGAAATCTCCCAAAAAACATAAAACAACAACACATTTTGCGCACTAAATACGCCCATAAGTATGCCCTCTAGCGCAAGTAGCGAAGCGATGAAATGATTTGGCAAGATGCGCTCTGCCATATATATCGCACACAAAAACACCACAATCCCACTTAGCACCACCAAAAATAGCGAAATCCCATCAACCCCTATATGATAGTGAATCCCAAGCGATTCTACTAGCACGAAATAGTGCTCAAACTGCAACTGCGGGCTTGAGGAGTCAAACCCTATCCAAAGCCCAAGAACCAGCACTAGCTCAATAGCACTTGCCACCACGCCAAAGATTTTTGCCACTCTCTCTTCAAGATTGAAACTTATCACACTTGCAATCAGCGGAAAAGCAATAATCACGGATAGTAAATATTCCATTATCTACCTCCAATAAATAAAAATACCACACTGCATAGCAGTAGTAGCACACCAAAGCTCATAAGTCTAAGTGAGCTACTAAGCGAGCCGTTTTGCAGCAGTGAGAGAATCTTGCTAAGAAATACTAAAAATCTCTCAAGTAGGCTAGTGATTTTTAGCATAATACCTTTTTCGATTTTGCACGCCACAAAATCACATAGCTTAGAAAATCCTTTGACAAAAACCCACTCATAGATTTTGGGGATATAGTATTGGTTTGATAGCAAATCATAAAGCAAGTTGTTGGGGGTTTTGTGAGTGGATTTTTGCGTGGTGTTTTGTGAAGTCTTTGATGATTTTTTCGCGTATCGCAAAACTGCAAAGATAATCCCACACGCACTCACACCAAGTGCGATAAGTGCCAAAATCTCTTCGCTCAAATCCCCGTGTGGCATTTCAAAAGGAATCGCTTGAGAAAGCAAGGCAAAAAAGCTAGTATTAAAAAACCCAGCGATGATAGCCAAAATCGCAAGTGGAAGCATTGAGAGAAGCACAAGGAGACTTGCTTCGTGCGGGGTAGAGTGATTATCCAAATGTGAGTTATGAGATGAGTCGTGTGCCAAGTCGCAAGATGAACCCTTGCAAAAGAAAACCAGCATAAACAATCTAAAGCTATAAAACGCTGTGAGAAATGCCCCAAACACGAGTAAAATCCACAGGATTTTATACTCTGCACTAAAGCTAAACTCCAAAATCAAATCTTTAGAAAAATATCCTGCAAAGGGTGGAATCCCACACAGCGCAAGATTGCCAATAAGCATAAAAATCATCGTGTATTTTAGTGGGCGAGCTAGATTGCCCATTTTTTTGATATTTAGTTCATCGTGCATTGCGTGCATTACATTGCCAGCACCCAAGAAAAGTAGCGATTTGAAAAATGCGTGAGTAAAGAGATGAAAAAGAGCGATTGAGTAAGCCCCAAGCCCAGCAGCTACAAACATATAGCCAAGTTGGGATAGCGTAGAGTAAGCAATAATGCGCTTTAAATCGTTGTTTACCACTGCCATAGAAGCTGCAAAAATCGCTACAAATGTCCCAAGATACGCAATAATCTCGCCAAAATGTGGAATCTCACTATACAAAGGATTTGCCCGAATCACAAGATACACGCCCGCAGTTACCATAGTCGCAGCGTGGATAAGTGCGGATACAGGTGTGGGACCCTCCATAGCATTTGCAAGCCAAGTATGGAATGGAAACTGCGCAGATTTCCCCATAGCTCCAATAAAAAGCAAAATCCCCACAAAAAGCAAAATCTTTTGACTTATCTCACTCTCATCAATGCTTCCAAACACCACTTCATACTCAAGCGAACCAAAGGCATAAAAAATCAAAAATATGCCAAGTAGCATTCCCAAATCCGCAATACGATTGCTAATAAATGCTTCTATACTTGCAAAATTTGCACTTGCTTTTTGATACCAAAACCCAATGAGCAAATACGAGCAAACGCCCACCCCCTCCCATCCGACAAAAAGTCCCAAAAAATTATCACTTAGCACCAAAAACATCATCGAAAACACAAAGCCACTTAGGAAGCTAAAATAACGATTAAATCCTTTGTCATCTTTCATATAGCCGATAGAGTAGATATGCACGAGCATAGAAACTAGCGAAATGGCAAAAATCATAACCGCGCTAATCCTATCTAAGCTAAAGCTAAAATCCACTCCAAAATTTCCCAAAACTAGCCATTCAAACAGTGAGATATTTACTAGCGTATAAGAATCTACCAAGCTAGATTCTGCCAAATGAGAATCTGCAAATTGCACTAAGCCACACACTTGATATAGCAGTATCGCACTTGCCACAAAAGATAGCCCCACAAAAAGTGAATTTATCACGCCAAGTGCTAGCTTTGGCTTGCTTGCAGAAAATAGCGCGGCAAACACACACCCACATAGTGGTGCAAATAGCGCGACTAAAAGCAGTGCTAGATTTTCAAAATTTTGCATTTTACCCCCTCATTTTATTTAGCGTGTCAATATCAAGGGATTTTGAGCCACTTATACCACTGCGATACCACAGCAGCACCAGCCCAAGCCCGATAGCCACTTCGCTAGCAGCGATAGCGATGACAAAAAGTGCGAAAATCTCGCCATTTGCATCGCCAAACATTCTGCCAAGCGCGACTAGAGCGATATTTAGTCCATTTAACATTATCTCGCTTGAGAGAAATAGCATAAGGATATTTTTGCGTCTAAGCATACCAAAAAGCCCTAGTGCAAAAATAAGCGTAGCAAGAAACAAAAAATGATGAATGTTTAGATAAGTGCCAAAATGTGTAGATATTGATTCCATTAGTTTTCTCCTTTTTAAGATTTTGGGATTTTGGTAGATTTTGGGGTGGATTTTGCCTTTTTGGCACAATCTTGCGAGTTAGATTTGCTATTCAGATTTGCTTCTATGTTTTCTTTTATTTGCGCTAGAGCATTAGAGTGGATAAGCGCGTTTAGATTGTCTTTTAGACCGAGTGCCACACCACCGATAAGGGCGACTAGAAGCAGCACACCTGTAATTTCAAATGCGATTAGGTATTTGCTAAAAAGCACTCTGCCGATACCAAATGTATTTGGTTCATTTATGATGATAGTGGATTTTTCTAGTAATACATTTTGGTGGTAGATAGGAAAAGCAAAAAGTGCTAGTAGCAAAAACGCTATCATAAGCACCATTATGCAAATCCTCATTTGCCCATTGTAGTGCTCTTTTATGCCCTGTGAAATGTCTAAAAACATAAGCCCAAAAGCATACATAACTATGACTGCACCTGTATATACAGCGATTTGCACCACACCCAAAAACTCCGCACCCAAGATAAAAAAGAAGCTTGATATAAAAATCATTCCACTTGCAAGGGCGGTAAGGGCATAAAGGAGGTTGTTTGTAGAGATGACTACAAAAAACGCGCTAAGTGTCAAAAACGCAAAAAGATAAAAAGCAACGGCTTCAAACATTAGTCATCTCCTTTTTGGGCTTGTGGATTTTGAGCTAAATCTGTGCTAGATAATAGCGAATTTTTATTATCCAAAGTAGAATCCACTCCGTTTGGTTCTCCATTTGGATTGCTACTTGATTCATTACTTGTCCCATCTAACAAATCAAACGCCACAGGTGTGCCTTTTAGCCGTTTATCTGCACCTTGTGAGATACTGCCAAATCCGCTAAATTCTACCAAAGAATGCGCTCTAGCTTCCTCCTTGCTTACAAGCAATTCGTTTTTGGTAGCAAACTGCGCTCTAGCCTCGCTCGCGTTTTCAAATCTCTGCCCCATAACGATAGCTAGTTCTGGGCACACCTCCGCGCAAAGTCCGCAAAATATGCAACGACCTAAGTTGATACTATAAGAATCGATTTTTTTGCGATTATCCTCCCCTCTGTGTGTGATGATTCGTATGCAGTTGCTTGTGCAGATTTTTTCGCATAGACCACAGCCGATACACCGCTCATTGCCTGATTCTAGCAGTCTCTGCAAGCTATGAACTGCGCGGTAGCGTGGAGAAAATGGAATCACTTGGGCTGGATAGTGGATAGTCGCAGGAGCGGATACAAACTCTTTTAGCGTAAGTCCAAGACCCTTTAGCAAGTCAAGTCCGCATATTCTTTTCACACTTTTTGCAAACGCACCAAACGCGCTTTTGGGTGGTTTGTTGTGAGGTATTAGCGCGTAGTTTTTATTCATTTAGATTCTCCTAACTTTGTAATTATAGCAACATTATAACGCCTGTAAAAGCTAAGTTTAATAACGCAAGTGGAAGCAATACTTTCCAGCACATACTCATCAGCTGGTCAGGGCGAATGTGTGGGAATGTCGCCCTAGCCCACATAGCCAAAAATACAAAAAAGCAAACCTTTAGCACGATAGCTAGCCCACCGGGGATAAACCATAATGGGGCATATCCACCGCAAAATATAAGCGAAATCACAAAAGCAAAGGCAAATAAATGAGCATATTCTGCTACAAAAAACATTCCCCATTTAAGCCCACTATACTCCGTGCAAAATCCTGCGACAATCTCGGCTTCGTGCTCTAGCAAATCAAATGGCGTGCGGTTTAGCTCGGCATAGCTTGCTATCAAAAATATGATAAAAGCTAGTGGTTGCTTAAAAATCAGCCAATCAAAAAATCCGCCCGCTTGGTAGTCATTCATAGCTACCAAAGATAGTGAGCCTACAAGCATAAGCGGAGGTAGCACACTAAGCACGGATACAACCTCAAAGCTAAGCAGCTGCACGCACGCCCTAGCCGCTCCTAGAAGTGAATACTTTGAGCCACTTGATAGCCCTGCTAGAAGTGGTGCGTATATCCCCACCGCCCCCACAGAGAGGAAAAACAATAATCCGACATTTATGTCTGAAATGATAGGCGAAACCCTAAGCCCAAAAATCTCTATATCTCCAAAAAACGGAATAGGAGCCATAGCGATAAATGCACTCATCATTGCTATGACAGGTGCTAGCATAAATATCAAGCGATTTGCACCTTGAGGGCAAATATCCTCTTTGGTAAAGAGTTTTACCCCATCGGCTAGGAATTGTAGCAAACCAAAAGGTCCCACATAGCTAGGTCCAAGCCTGCGCTGAAATCTCGCTAGCACTTTGCGCTCAATATATGTGCCAAACCCACCCAAAAACGAAAATACTAGCACCACTACTAGAATCTTTACAATCGTTTCAATGACAAAACCGCTCATTTTTGCTCCTTAATTTTCCTTTAAGATATTTTGCTTTTATTTGCTTTTGGATTTTTGCTTTGGATTACGCTTTGGACTTTGCTTATGACTTTGTGCCAATAAGCTAGTTTTTATCCTCTGCATATCTCATATCTTGCCTACTTTATGGGTGTCGCACTCAAATAATTACTAGAGATTTCCTCTGCAAAAATCCCTCCAGCCAAAACTTCCCTAGAAAAAATATAAGGACTAATAAGCCAAATCTTTTGAGAAAGCCCATAATCAATATATGCCCGCGCTTTGATTTTGCCAAAATCTTGTGTTTCATCTATGCTTTTTATTCTTAGGCAAATCTCTTCCCCCTCTTTTAAGCCAAGCTCCTCAAAATACTCCCTAGAAGTGTAGAATCCATCTTGTTGCTGCATATTTTTATCTAGCACAGTTTGGGTATCAAACAAATTTTGTGGGAATGAAAGATAGGCGTTAAACTTGCTCATCTTTTTGGATTTTGCCCTTGCCTCTTGTGCGCTAGATAAATCACTAGAAAAAACGCGTTTTAAATCACTAAAATCGCTTATAGATTCTAGTGTGTAGCCTCTTTTGTCCTCGCCACTTTGCGTGTAGTGATTTTTTAGTGAGCTATGTAAGATTGCCTGATAGCCTTTATCTTTTGGTAGCTCCAAAATATAGCCTGCTAGATTCTCACACACTGCGTAGCTTAGGGCAAACTCCCTATCTTTGCTTGCTACAAATTTGGCAATATCACTCAAATCAAATCCTGCAAAATCTAGCACGCGATTTATCGGCAAAACTCGGCTTTCATAGTTGGTAATGCTAGCATTCATCTGCGAAAAAGAGGGCAAAATCAAATGTGGCTTTGTGGCTTTGTCATCTGTGGCTTTGTCATCTGTGTCTTTGCCACGATATTGTGCGATATGTCCCTCATCATCACAAAAATAGCTATCCCACACCCACTCCCCATTAGCACGGATTCCTATGGAGTTTTTTAGCGCGTTTGTCGTTTGTGGTGCTTCTAGCGTGCAAATTCTTGCGATTCCTGCGACATTTGCACCATTTGGGATTACAAAGACTTTTAAGCCAAATTTTTCTAGCAAACTTAAGATTTCTACTATTAGGCTAGATTGCTCTCTAGATTCCCTCAATATCGCATTTAGCACTTCAGAGCCCACCACCAAGCTAGCACCACAAAAGCTAGATTTTTCACTTGATAGTGTGCCTAGCAGGGCAGTGGCGATTTTGGCAAAATCATCTAGCTCTATGCCCGCTTCTTGCAATGCTTGATAGATGATTTTTGGTGGTGTAGCTTGTGCGCTAGGTGGAGTGCCAGAATCTATGCCTTGCTGTGCTTGGATAGAATCTGTGCTAGACTCTTGCTGATTTTGCTCTTTATTTGCCTCTTCTTTTATTTGGATTTCTTGCTGTGTGCTTTTTATGTGCTTTAGTGCATTTGCCACCTCGCCTGCGACACTATCATTTTCATTTGCAATCTCATTTGCAACCCTCACACCAAAATCCTTATACGCGCTCTCTTTGTCATCTTTATCTACTTTGCAGGCTTCTTGCAGGGCAAAGAGTAAGCCTAGCAGTGCTTCCCCCTCACAATCCGCGCCATAGCTTATGCTCTCTACCGAGCGAGAAAAGCTGGCAAGCAAAGTATCAAAAATAGGATTTACATAAAAAAACTTCACTCCCTTTTGAATACGAATAGTGTTGTTTATGGCGTATTGGAGCTGTGGGATATGCAATCTTACGCTCGCACCAAGTGCGATAATCACGCTAGATCTTTTTAGCTCTTGCAAGCTATGATTTAGCGGAAGTTTGCCTAGAAGTCTTTGGTATGCGTAAGCCTCAGCATTGTAGATTTTTAGCCCAAAATGTGTGGCTAGGTTTTGAGTGATTAGGGCTTCTTCGTTGGTGGCTTGTGAGCCTATATGTATGGATTTGGCTTTTTGCAATGCTTCTAGGGCATTTTCTAGCACTTCGCTTGAGTGAGTGCCAATCGCTTCTTTGCTCTCGTCAAAATGTGAGTGCAAGCCAAATCCAAACCTAGCCGCCCCACAAATCGGTGCGAAGTGAAAATCATTTTTTACACGATAGATTTTGCTTTTGCCCTCTATGTCGCAATGCCGTTTTTCATAGATGACTTGACAGCCCGCTGAACAATGCGTGCAAGTGCTTGGGATAGACTTTAGTTCCCACGCATTTGCTGTGTAGCTAAAATCTTTGTAAGTAAGCGCACCCACAGGACACACTGCTATGCACTCACCACAATCTATGCAAGGTGTCTCGCCTACAAATTCGATTAGAGATTTTTGCTTTTTGCTCCACACGCTATATGGGTCTTTTTCCATTTTGTCTTTATACTCATCGGGGGAGTGTAGCTCGGCTTTGTTTGCCTTTAGCTTTGCTTCGCCTATGTTGTCTTTGCAAGTGGTTACACATCTCTCACACACGATACAAAGATTTGGGTCATACTCGGCTTGTGCCCAAAATTTGGAGTGCTTTTCATCATCAGGCAGGGCAAAATCTTGATGAGATACTTTTGTGTAGAGGGTTAGATTTTGCAATTCGCACTCCCCGCTTTTGTCGCACACACCACATTCTAGCGGGTGATTGACATCATAGGTTTGCATTATCATTTGTCGCTCACGCCGAATTGATGGCGTATCGGTAAAAATCTCTAAGCCGTCTTTTGCTTTGGTGTTGCAAGTATATACGCGTTTGCCCTCTGCATTTTCGCCCATACACATTTTGCAAGCAAGGGTTGGAGAACAGCCAGATAGATAGCAAATCGTAGGGATAAATATGCCATTTGCGCGAGCTACTTCAATGATACTATCGCCCTCCTCACATTGCAAGGCTTGATTGTTGATTTTTATGGTAATTAGATTTTGGGAAGTTTCTTTTGTGCTTTGCCCTAGATTTGCTTGGCTCATATTTTCTCCTTTTGTTGCGTTTTAGCTGTTGTTTTGTAGTTTTTGTAGCTATTTAGATTCTCACACTTTGTAATGTGTGAAATGGATAGAAATCCACACTAGCTTCTTTACTAGCACCTTGTGCCACACCCACTACACCGCGCAAATATGGCACTTCTACCACTTCATAAGATATATTTTCATAAGGCGTATCTTGATTTTTTAGCGTGATTTTATCGCCATTTTTGCTTTTGGCTAGGGCTAAAAACTGCTTTGTGGCATAAATCCTATAATCCACAATATCTAGGGCATTTGGCGTGAAATACACAAACGCACCATTACTCTCTGGCAAATCCTCTAAACTAGATTCTAGCCTATCCAAAAAGGCTAAATCTGTGAAATCCTCCTTTGTGCCGAGATTTTCAAGTGCTTTATCATTTGTGATGATTGGTATGCTTGCTACATTACTAAGCAAGCCCAAAACCTCATAAATCAGCTCTTTGTCTTTGTGGTAAGCAAACGCATTTCCTAGAAAAATGCAGCATTTTTGCGCTTCCTCACAAGATTGCACAATGCTTTCTAGCTCCTCCTCGCTTAATGAGGACTCACTAGAGATATATCCAAAATCAAAGCTAGAAAATCTTTTTAAAACATTTGTAGCAAAATCTAGCTTTTCCCCCGAGAAACCCAAAATAGCCTTTGACAAAATCGCTTTTGCCAGCAGTGTGGCTACTCCTAGCTCCGTGCCGATTTCATATTGGATTTGCAAAGTGGAATCATCATAGCGCGTATCGGCTATGGGGTGCAAAATGATTTTTTGTGCCAAGCTAGATAGCGTGCTAGATAACGCGCTAGATTTGGCACTAAGGCATTTGAAGCTAGTCTGCGCTTCGTGTGGCATAGCACCCAAAATAATGGCAACTTCGCTGTGGGTTTTCACTATCTTGCTACCTCATATTGTTCGTTATTTACGCTTGACTTGCTAAGTCCGCGCTATCTGCTTGGCTTGCAAGATTTGAGTCTTTTCTCACTACAAGCGTCCAATCGCAGTGATTGAATCGCACCGAGTTTAGAATCTCACAGCCATTTTTTTTGGCAAACTCCGCGCTTTTTGCGACATTGCTAAACTCGCCTAGCTCAAAAAGCAAAATCCCAACTTCGCCATTTTGCAAGCGAGATTCTAGGATTTCACCCATCTTGGTATAAAAATCCGCTCCTAAATGTCGCAAATCAAACCGCTTCATTTTACTTCCTTTTGTTTTTATCTGTCTACTTCGCCAAATATCGCATTGCACGAGCCAACTATGGTAACAATATCTGCGATATATTCTCCCACGAGCATTTCTTGCAGCAGTGCGGTGTGGGCAAAGCTAGGGGTTTTTATCTTTACGCGCTGTGGGTATGGGTTGCCCAAAGAGTGGATAAAAAATCCTAGCTCGCCACGAGGAGATTCTATGGGGACATACACTTCGCCTTTTGGTGGTCGCATACCCTGCGTAACAAGCACAAAATGCTGCATTAGCGAATAATTTTGTGTCATTATCTCTTCTTTTGGGGCAGAAATAAAGCTAGGTGCATCTGCCAAAAGCCCACCACCACGCAAGCCCTCACACTGCTTAGAAGCAGAGGGATATAGCGTGATGAGCTGCTCTAAAATCTTGCAAGATTCTCTAATCTCAAGCATATATAGCCTATATCTATCATAGCTATCGCCATTATGCCCCACAGGCACGCAAAAATCCAGCTCATCATATAGCTCATAAGGCTCTTCCTTGCGAATGTCATATTTTATTCCTGTGGCGCGAAGCATTATTCCGCTTGCCCCCCAAGATTTTGCTCTATCTGCATCTATCACGCCCACGCCCTCAAGCCTAGCTCGCCAAATGCGATTGTTATCTAGCAGTCCCTCAAAAAGTTCTACGCTTTTTTGCACTTCTTTTAGGAATGCTGCTAGATTTTCTAGCCAGCCTTGTGGAAAATCTAGTGGCACTCCACCTATACGGATAGCATTGTGTGTAAGCCTAGCACCGCAATAATCCTCCATTAAGTCAAGTCCGTATTCACGCGTTTTAAACGCATAGAGAAATAGTGAGAGTGCACCCACATCCATAGCGTGCACGGCGATAAAAAAGATATGCGAAATGATACGATTTAGCTCCAAAATCGTGGTTCGTATCACTTGGGCTTTGCGCGGGACTTCTAGCCCGATAAGTCGCTCCACACCGAGTGCGAACGCATAATTGTTGCTACTTGCAGCGATATAATCAAGCCTATCAGTTGTTGGCATAAATTCATTGTATATCATATTTTCAGCGAGTTTTTCTATACCTCTGTGGAGATAGCCGATTTCTGGGTGGGCTTTTTTGACTTGCTCGCCATCTAGCTCTAGGACAAGTCGTAGCTGTCCGTGCGTGCTGGGGTGCTGTGGTCCAAAATTTAGCACCATAGAATTATCATCGCGCTTTTCAAACGCTATGTTTTCAAATTGTGGTTTTAGTCGTGTATAGATTTGTGCCATTTTGTTTCCTTAAAATATTTTTCTTTCACTATTCTCTCTTAGGATTGTTTTTGCTAGATTTTATTTTCTTTTGCTTAAAATCTCTTTTTTCTCTTTGGAGATATTTCGCACAAACAGCGACTTGGATGCTTCTATATATAGTGGGTCGCTCTGCTCTCCTAGCTCATCGATTCTAGCGAAGTTTCTTACCTCATTTTCATCGATTCTAGCACTATCGCGCTGCTCTGCACCGATGACTTCTCTATACTCTTTGCCAAAGATTTTATCCACCTCATACCAGCTAGCGTATTCATCTCCCTGCAAAGGATATGAGCGCAAAAGCGGGTGTCCCACCCAATCACGCGGCATAAGTAGTCGCGATAGATTGGGGTGGTTTCTAAACCTTATCCCAAACATATCATACACTTCGCGCTCACTCCAAAGTGCTAGAGAAAAAAGCGAGTGGATAGAATCTACTTGTTCCACCTCATTGATAGCACATTTTATGCGGATTCTGCGCTTGTCCTTGAAGCTAGAATTTAACGCGTGAAGCTGATAAAATAGCTCAAATTGCCCGCTACTTTTATCTGCACCACTCTCATCTTTATCCAAAGCTAGCTTATCTATCGCACTCATTTCGCTCAAAGTCTCATAGCCTAGAGATTTTAGCCTAGTCAAAACGGGCAAAATATCGCTTGATTCTATCCACAGCACCGCACAGCCTAGCTCAACATAAGCTAAATCCACTTTGTGAAAATAGCTGATATGATTGTATATCACTTCCCAAGCACTACCCTCTATGGAATCTTTTGGCGTGAGAGCTGGCTGATAAAATCTAGGGGTGTGATATGAGTGTCTTTGGACATCTTTGTGAGGTTTGTGGCAAGTGGCTGTGTGAGTGCTTTGGCAAGTGGTGTCGGTGGACTGATAAGTATTTTGTGGCATTGTCTTTCCTAGAATAAAAAATCTAAAATAAAATCTCTATAAAGGCTTTGCTAAATCACGCGTCTAGGGTTTTTTAGGCTTTGTGGGGCTGCTTTGTTTGAGCGGATTTTGCGCTGAAGCACCAAGAGGGCGTATTGCAAAGTCTCTGGACGCGGGGCACACCCGGGCAAGTAAATATCCACAGGTATGATTCTATCTACACCTTGCACGGTGGCATAGGTGTTAAACATTCCGCCCGTGTTTGCGCAACTGCCCATAGAAATAACCCACTTTGGCTCTGGCATTTGGTCATATAGTCTGCGAGTATATTCGGCGTGCTTTTTGGTAAGTGTGCCTGCGATAATCATCACATCGCTTTGTCTAGGACTAGCCCGAAATATCGTGCCAAATCTATCAAAATCAAAGCGACTTCCCCCTGTCGCCATCATCTCTATCGCACAGCAAGCAAGCCCATAAGTGAGCGGCCAAAGAGAATTGCTCCTCCCCCAATTTAGTAGCTTATCAATCGTGGTTAGTGCGATTGGCAAGCTAGCATCACGCAGTGGCGTCATAGGGTTGAAATGCGCTGGGGCTTTGGGGGCTTGCGCAAAATGTGTGGAATGTGTGAAATGTGTGGAGGCAGAATGCGTAGAAATAGCAGGATTCATAGATTCCCCCCTTGAGTAACTTCTTTGATACTAGGCTTAATGCTAGCTTGTTGATTTTGTGGATTCCACTTAAATGGTTGGCTTGATTGACTTGAAGTGTGCCACTGCAAAGCACCCTTTTTCCACGCATACACTAGCCCGATGACAAGCAAAAGTATAAAACTTATCATCTCTATAAAAAGTAGCACACCAAAGCCATTTCCCAAAGCCTCTTTATACACCACTGCCCACGGAATCATAAACACCACTTCGATGTCAAAAAGTACAAAAAGCAATGCAATGATAAAAAACTGATGAGGGATTTTGGTGGGCTGCTTTAGCGGAGTGGGTCCGCACTCATAAGGAGCTAGTTTTAGTTTGTCGCGGGATTTTGTAGCGAGCTTGCGTGAAATAAATCGCTGGATTTTTAGCGTGTAGTTAAATGCAATAAAGCTAAACACAAACAGCACAAACACACCAAAATACGCGTGTGATGAAGCTATATCGTTTGTTAGCAAATCACTAAATTCTGGCTTAAGTCCTATATAAGTCAAGTTATTGGTAAAATTATCTAGGGTAGAATCTAGATTTTGCAAATTTTCATCTAGTGGCATTTATATTCCTTTTGTTTGGTGCTTTTTAGCTGTTGTTGTAGCGTTGCTCCTAGCAATGTCTAAGCCAATCTAAGCCACTGCTAAACGAGCTAGATTATAACCAAAAGTGATAAAAAAAAACTTAACCTTATGGAATTTGCGTGTAGAAATTCTCATTAAAGTGTCAATTTTACACATTTATTTTTGCTTGTTAGATGATTTTGTTTTGTGGCTAATGTATTTGCTTCAAAGACAAAGCGCAAAATCCACGATTTTGGCGTGTTTTGGTAGTTTTTGATAAATTTTATTATATAATGCTAGTTTTTAAGTAATTTTTAAGGAGAATATGATGAAATATCTATTAGTTTGTAATTTTGAAAAACCTTATAAATCTATGTCTTCTAGCGTATCAGTAGCTACAAAAATTGCAAATATGATGATACATAAATGGGGGGGGGGATTTGCTTACATTTCTGTGGCAATCTTTTTTGTAGCAATGCTTGGGCTAGGACTCATAGCACACGCAGCGGATGAGCATATCACTAGCTATGTCCCATCCAAACAATGGAATGCGGATTCTCTATATGTAGATAGGGGTGGCAATATCGGCACACTTACCACAAATAGTGGCACTGTGCGCCTAGTAGAAGTAAATAGCGGTGGAAATATCACAAACTACACCGTAAATGGCGGCACTGTATCTACTATCACTATAAATAGCGGCGGACAACTATCGCTAAACCACGCAGGTGGAGTGATAAACACACTAAATCTAAATGGCGGGATAATCCCTTACTTTGAAAACACCTCTGGCGGTGGAGCGACAAAACAAACCATAAATACTATGAATGTAAATGACGGACAAATCGGGCTAAACTTCGGCTATCATCTAAATGGCAATATCAATAACCTAAACATAAACAAATGGACGATTGCTATCTCTAGCGATGGGGCAACTTGGGGAACAAAAACACAACATACCTTTCAAGGCAGAGGCTACACAGGAATCCCAAAAACTCCCGTAGAGCATATCTATCTAAATGGCGATGGGATAAATGTCTCTAGTATCACAAAAGGTGGAATCATCGTAGGAGTGGGTATAGGTGAGAGTGGAAGTGGGGCAAAAGTAGGCGATATATATGAGTATAGCAAAATCATTGCAGGTGGCAAGGGCGTAACGCCAAACTTTGATAGCCTAACCCCAACTCCCGGAATCAGGCTAATCCCTGCAAGCACGGCGGGGTTTAGCCTAGAAGCTGATGTGGCTAGCTCTTATGGGATTACTATCCTAAAAACCATAACCCTAAGCTATATGCGCAAAAATACAATGGTGTCAAATGTGCTAGATTCTCTTATGAAAAAAAACTTCCGCTCCACACCTAGCAAGGCAAATCAGCCCAAAATCTATGAGCAACCCTCTGCTAAAACCCCACCGGGCGCACCACCAAGATATGCTCCACAGATGCGCAAACTTGCAACAACCTCAAGACAAACAAGAGGCAAAGCAAGACTAGAGAAAAAATTTTTATCTTATGAAAAAAACAAAAATCATATAGGATTTTTTGCACCTTATGGTGGGCATAGCTACTTTAGCGATGCAAGCGTATCTAGGGCGCACGAATTTGTAGGAGGTGGCATAGGAGGAGTGCAAAAAAATCTAGGACAAAAAGGAATCTTAGGTGGCTATCTAGGCTATGAATACTCCTACACTCTAGCAGATGTATATACCCAAAACATAAATCTACAAACCCATAGTGTCCAAGTCGGTGCGACTTATTTCAATTCAAAAGCACTAAAAAGCAAAAGTTTGAGAGAATTTTATTTCAAAGGAATCTTAAGAGGCGATATGAGTGTGCCATTTTTTGAGACAAGCACTTATGCAGGTGCGCTAAAAACACAATCTTTTAACTACGGATTTGGAGCAGATGCAAGGATAGGCACAGCTTTTTATCAAGAAAAAGCCGCTAGCTATATCGCCCCAGAGCTAGGGATAAGCTATGATTTGATAATATTGCCAAGTTTTCATCTAAATAAAGAATTTATAAACCAAGCAAATGAGGATTATCCCATTCATCTTTGGCATTTCCCGCAGATAAATTTATCTTTGAGAGGAATCAAAAGTTTTGGCAAAAGCGGAGGCTTTAGAATGTTTTGGCTACTTGGTGGCAAATATAATATCCTAAACACTCAAAAAGCGAGCTTCACAATAGCAAACTTGCAAAGCAAGGGCGATATAAATCTACCAATTGCTTATGCAAATTTGGATTTGAACTTTGTGTGGAGCATACATAAAAACCACGAGCTAACCTTAGGCTATGGCGGAATCTACTTTGTAGGTGGATTTTCTAGGCAATCTTTGCAAGGATTTTCTAATGCTCTCTCACTCAAATACGGCGCGTGGTTTTAGATAAAATTACTAAAAAATCAAGCTAAACTTGGAAGTGGTTTTGTAAGATGATACTAAAAAACTAAAAATGCTTGAGTCTAAATATTTATTTGCTAAGGTGGCTTATCACACTCGCTATCGCAGGCTTACTGTTGCTAGCTTTGATTATGTGAGTGTGCCAAATCGCCATATTTGTAAAATGGATTGTTTTTAGTGATTGCGTTGCTTATGATTTTCACTCCAAAACTAATCACTAGATTTCGCGCTTGATTGTGTTTCTAGCATTTTCACACCCGCTTTTTTTAGTATAGCATTATCCTCCTCACTCCACTGCCCTAGCCCACGCTTTATGGACTCTATCACGCAGTCTATCCCACCTGCAAGCGAAAAAAGCCAATACTTATGATAATACAACCACTCTAGTTGCTTTGCTTTTAGCGCGTCATCATCTTGGGTGTATGTCGCTACGACTTTGGCTATGTCTAGCTCTTGATGAAATATATAGGACTGAATCGCATCCAAAAAATAGTTGGTAAATTTTAGCTCACTAAAAAGAGATTTTATCCCCTCTAGCTGCTCGCTCAAATCGCTTAATTTGTCAAAATCTATCCTATCTAGCTGTCCTTTTTTGTTTAGCTTTTCTACCTTTTCTAGCTCTTTTACAAGTCGCAAAAACAACCTCTCTATGCGCTTTTTTTGCTTTGTGCCGTAGTTGATTATATCTAGGCATTTTTTGTAAGCTAGGATTATATTTTTTTGGCTTATCTTTTGGCTTGGAGGGGTTAGATTTATGCTAGATTTTGGGCTAGATTTTATCATTTCACATACTTTGGCAAAGGGGATTTCTTTTGTGCCGTGTATGCGTGCGCCACCCTCTGTGGAGTTTATCACTTCCATGCCTTGCGTGTGGGCTATGTCTTTTTCAAAAAAATGCAAAAACAGCTTCCAAACCTTGCTAGTTTCTACCTCGCCTCCACCGCCGTATTTGGGTATCATTATACCCTCTTGCTTATATTGCCTCTCTTTTGTGCCATATATCGCATCTTGTGAGTGTGTGTTTCCATCATCGCCAAAAGCTAAATCCTGCCCGATAAACACGCACCGCTTAAATTTCGCTCCTCTAGCGATTTCATACGCCATATTTGCCGCGCTCATTCCCACACCTAGATAGCCATACTCGTGAAATTCAAAAAGGCTTGTGTAGCCAAATGGACGGAAGCTAAATTGCTTTACGCCTTTTGTTATAGCGTTTTTGGTATCGCTATGCACGATAGAAGTAAGCGCAAATATCACGCCCTCTTGGGCAATCTTTGGTGTATCGGTGTAAAATTTAGCACTTTCTTTTACGCGCTCTAGGCTTATTACGATGTCTGGCTTTATGCCGTGCTTATATAGGATAGGGAAGCTCGCGTCAATGCAAAGCAAAGTCGCATAAGGTGCGATAGATTTTAGCAATGGAAGCTGCTTGTGTAGGCTAGGACCTGTGGATATGATGATAGCCGTATCTCTACCGCGCAGTGCGCTATATAGCGCATCGACATTTGGCGAGCGCAGGGCATCGGGTAAATTTATTATATGGTGTAGGATTCCCACTAGAGAATCTTTTGCGTCATTTCCCACACTCACTACGGCTTGCTCAATGGCTTTGATAAAATAACCATTTATGCGCAAAATATCATCTTGGTATTTTTCATAGTAGTTGCACGAAAGTAGCAAATCATAAGTTTTCACAAAGATTCTAGCGTATTTGTTGCTATCAAATAGAGAATCTATGCGAATATAATTTGCCTGTTTAGAATGGATAATCACTAGCTTTTGACTTTGCAGCTCGCTTGAGAAATCAAGCAGATTTAGCACAATAAAAATAACCTCCAATTCTGGCTCAAATACGACAATGCGCTGTCGTTGTTCATTAAAAAGCAGCTTTAGTAGCACGCCATTTCCAAGCCCATAAATATACAAAAACGGATAATATGAGTAGCCTACTAATTCGGTGTTTTTTTGCATTATCTCATCTATGGGTTTGGAGAGATACATAGGAATGGGATTATTGGGGGTTGGATTATCGGAGGCTGGGTTATTTAGCACAGAATCATTTTGAGCTATATTGCTTTGTGTGTGTTTATCCAAAATCTCATTTGGATTTTTGCTTGGATTTTTATCTGTGTCGCCTTTATCGATGATATTATAATTAGCAGGGTCGCTATCCATAAACACTTCATATTTTTCATTTGGCTTGCAGTTTGTTAGCGCGCAAAAAAGTGCTGGGTCTATGTTTTGCAGGACAGAGAGATTTTTTGTGAAATTATCTAGTTGCATATTATGCCTTTAAGTAATTTTGCGAGTTTGCTAGTCGGGCTATAAGCAATTTAGCAGAGTTTCCACCCTACTTGCTCGCCTGCGCGAAATGGAATAACACACTCTGTGGCAAACTTATCATAATCGCTAGATTTTGTAAAATCATATTCTTTAGCGTGGTTTACTTTTGTGTCGTGCGGACTAGATTTGATATGCACAACATTTGGAATCGCGTTTGTAGATTTTTCTAGCGTGATTATTTTTGGTGGAAGCGAGGAAAAGTGGGATTGTAGCTCATAGATTTTCATTGCATTATCACTTACAAAGGCTTGCAAATTTTGCAAGCAATCGTGTGCTTCAAAAAACTCCGCCAACTGCTCCAAAAGACACGGTGCGCTAAAAATCCCTGCCGCACCTTGTGTGAGTTTGGCATACAGGCTATGCGGAGCAGAGTCTGAGCCAAAGCTGACTTTTGGATTTGCACTCAAAGCATATCGTGCCAAAGCCTCCCTATCTATCACGCGCTTTAGCACGGGCTTGCAAAAATAATGAGGCTGCAAACTCCCACCTATAAGTGCGCTAATATCAAGCGTGATATGGTGTAGCGTAAGAGTGGCATAAATGTTGTCAAACTCTTCTAAAAGTGGCAAAGAGCGGTGGTCGCTAAGGTGTTCGATGATGATTTTTAGTCTGGGATAATGCGAAGCGATATAGGCAAAAATCTCGCCAAACTCATATTCTCTTTGCAAAGCCTCTCCCGCACTCTCCCCGTGTATGCAAAGTATCATACCCAAGTCCTGCGCACAAGCAAAAATATCACGCATTTTTTGACTAAGGATAGATTTTACACCACTTTCACTCCCTGTGGTAGCACCTTTTGGATAAAGTTTTAGAATCCTATATCCGTTCTTAGCACATTTTTCTAGTTCATCTAAACTAAGATTATCAGTAATATACAAAGCCAAAAATGGATAAAAATTTTTGATTGTGGGTTGTGTGTCTTGCTGTGTTTTTTTTGATTGCTTTGGTTGGGTTTTTGAGAGAAAATCTAGCGCGTCCAAAATCCTACTTTTATACGCATTAGCCAAATCTAGCGAATCTATTGGAGGATTTAGATTTGGCATTATCAGTGCACCTGCAAACCTGCTCGCACTAAAGTGTAGCACGGATTTTAGCATAGCTTCATCGCGTAAGTGCAAGTGCATATCAAGCGGGTTTGTAAGTTTTAAGCGCATATTTCTCCTTGTAAAATTTATGGCTAGATTTGTTAGGTTTTTGATTTGCTTGCAAGTCCTTGAAATAAAATCTAGTGCAGCTTATAAGTGATATGAAATCTAATAAGCGTGCGTTTTTTGGGGCGAGGATAGTCTTTGAAAGCAATTCGTATGGTTTTTGTAGAATTATCATCAAGTAGCTTATACTTGGAGCTACGAATAAGCCTAAGCCCCTCTATGTCGCCATTTGGTAGGAGATAAAATTCTACGGCATTTTCGCCCTGCTGTCCTAGATAACCCGCAGCTTGTGGGTATTCTAAGTAGCTTTGGGTTATGCGAGCGATTTGGCGTAGATTGCTCGTTACGAAGTCTTTTTCCTCACTGCCCAAATCCCCCCATTCTCGTCCATATAGCTCGCTAATAGCACGCGAAGTAGTGCGGTCTCTCGCTTTAGAAGGTTGCTGTGCAGGTTGGCTCATTTGGTTTAGAGATTGATAGGTTTTTTTGGATTCTTGCTTTGGCAGTGGCACTCTTTTGCTTTGTCTTTGCTCTCTATACTCTGCTTCTTGCGTATTTGGCGTGGGTGTAGATGGAGGGGTTGGCGGTGCGCTATCTGGACTTGCAAGAGAGGGTGGTGTCATTCCCTCTTTGTTGTCGTTTTTATCTAGGCTATCCCCGCGCTTTAGAAACAAAATATTTTCTAATTCAACTTTGTGGAGTTTTGGCTTTTTTAGCTGCTCGTTTATAAACCAAACTATCGCTATGATACAGCAATGCAAAACAACAGACAAAAGCAGAGAAACCCAAAATCTATCCTCGCTATTGCTATACCCCACACTAAGAGCTTCTGCTTGTCTCATAGTCTATTCTCATCTTTTGCCACTTTTTAGTGCGTCCCAAAAATCTTGGTTGAAAGAATTTTCATTTCCAATGGTAAGCGATTCTAGTGGCGAGGGCTTTGGCGCGGTTGCTTGAGGGGTGGCACTTCTAGGCTTAGCACTTGGCTTTGGTGTAGCTAGGGAGGGGGAGGATAGCGCAGAGGAGGTAGCTACCCTTGAAGCACTTTGGGAAGTGCTTGGAGTGGATTTTAGGCGAGATTGAGTGGATTTTGGCTCGCCTAGTGATTCTAGCACAGAGCCTACGGTAAGTGGTTTTGCAGAGAGGGAAGCTCCACTGCGAGGGATTTTGTCAATCAAAATATTATTTTTTTCGCCCAAAAGCACCATATAAAAATAGTCTTTTGTTTCAAAGATTACGACTTTGTTTTTGCTATCAATCTGGCTTTGGGAAACGACTTTTAGTGAAGCATTTGCGCTGCCACTTCTGCGAATGAGATAGCGCAGTAGCACCAAAAGTGCAATCACAAAGGCAAACACAGCTAGATATAGTGCGTAATCGCTTGCATTAAACTCCGCACCTTGTGCGATAGCAGCCCAATTAAACAAATTATCATCTTGGGCATTTTTGGCATTTTGAGAATTTGCTTGACTTGACTTCGCACTAGGCTGCAAGGCAGAATCAAGCCCTATATCTGTCCTTGTTTGCGTGTTTTGAGCTGTGTAAGCAAATGGATTTGCACCATTTGGAGAATCACTAGAGATTTGAGAAATCTTATTAGAAATTTTTGAAGCCTGCAAATCGCTAAAAACTTCCTCTATGGGAGTGGCTTTTAGCGTGGGAGTGGTAGATAGCAAAGAATCTAGCACTTGAGAATCAGCCGCATAAAAGCTAAGTCTAAGCGTGCTTTTATCTTTGGAAATACTTGGCTTTAGATAATAGCGTTTGCGACCTTTTGCGTTTATGTAGAGATTGTTATTGTGCGGGATAATCTCTAGCTTAGAAATAGGCGAGTTTGCAAAAGATTTGCTCCACTTCTCTTGCAAGCCCACGCCAGAAATCACGCTAAGTCGCTCATCTGCGATAGTAGCACTCCCCACTTCGCCCCTAAAGCTAGAATCTAATAGCAACAAAACATCAAGCCTATCTTGTGCCGAGTCGGGATATGCTTGGATTTGTTTTACGATTGAGAGATTTTGCGAGGTTTTGGAATCAGCAAAGGCAAAGGATAAAAAAAGTGCGTTTAATGCTAGCACAAATAGTGCAAAAAATGAAAAAGCGCAAAGAGTGCTACCAAAAAAGCCAAAAAAAGCTAGTCGCGCTCTTTTGAAACGCCAAAAATCACCAAAAAAGTTATGAAAAATTTCGTTGAAGTTATTTTGCTGAAATAGCATCTTTCCCCTTTTATTTGCTTTTTGTAGGGCTTATTCGTAAGGACTTGTCCTAGCGATATAGTAGATTATCGCATTGGAATCTAGGATTTCATTTAGACGAATCGCTAGACTTCTTTCATAGACCATTACTTCGCCTTTGCCTACTATTCTGCCATTTACAAACACATCTATACTCTCTCCTGCTGGCTTTTGCAAATCAATGATTGAGCCTTTTTCAAACTTTAGTATTTCTGCAAGCGGAATCTTAGTAGAGCCCAAATCAGCAGTAAAAACCACACCCATATCAAGCAACCCCTCATAGTCCTCCATCATCTCCTCTAGATATGTAGCAAGCTCGATTTCTTCTGGAGTGTGGGTGCGCTTTCTATCAAGGATAGATTTTTGCTCTTTTGCCATTTTTGTCCTTAGCTGTTTTGTTTAGCTCGTTTTAAGTTATTGTATTTGCGTGATTTTGCGGAATTGCAGATTTGCTAGTCTTTGTTTCGCACAAAGATACTGCAATGCCCGCCACCTTTTAGGCGAAAGTGCAAGCCGTGATTGTAGTTTTTTATCACGCGCACGCCGAGATATTGTGGTGTGGATATAGTGAAATTTTGGTTTTTATTTTGTGCTAAAACTTTTGCGTGCCCTACTACGAGGTTTGCAAGCTCTTTTGCCATATCTTCTAGTGCTTCTAAGCTAGGATTCTCCTCGCCCAAAAAATTCTCACACATAAAGTGCAAAAACTTCTTATTAAACACAAGATAGACTTCTAGCTCTCGCTGCCTGCTAAAAGTATCTATCGAGGCTAGATACCCTCTTTTCACGGGGATTATGGATTCTTGTGGGGAGACTCCGATAGAGTTGTTGATGACTTCAAAAAAGCTCTCTTTGATGATTTCCATTGTGTCCTGTCCTTTTGTGTCATAAGTAGCTTAATTTAGCACTAGATTGCTTCCCTTAAGCGCAAAATATGCTTGTCATTATATCATTATTAGGCTACTTGCAACGCCTTTTTGCAAAATTTCGCACAAAATTTGGACAAAATCTATGCAAAATCCAATGCAAAAACAACATAACAAAAATCCACACGAAAATCAAACATAAAACCTAAAGAAAATCTCCACACAAACACACTAAACTACACACCAAATCCATAAATAAAACCTAGCAATATTTGTGCCTTTTTGGGATTTAGCCACATATAGCGTGCAAAATTCTACGGCATAACGCTCATCAAAAGACTCATCAAAATTCATCGCCCCCTATGCAGGCTTAAAATTGCTTTTGCTTAGGCAAAATTCTTGCAAAAAGCACTGCTGACATAGTGGCTTTACTGCTTTGCAAATGTATCTCCCAAATAGCACAAATGCTTGGTGTAGCGTGGCTAGATTGTCTCTAAAGGCGTTTGTCAAGTCCGCTTCGGTATCTAGCGGGCTTTTTGCATTGCTTAGTCCTAGTCTATGAGCTACACGGAAGCAGTGCGTATCTACCGCCATTACATTTGCTTCTTGGCTTTCTATCAGCACGACATTTGCGGTTTTTTGTCCCACACCTGCGAGAGATTTTAGCTCCTCTTGTGTGGTTGGGATTTCCCCGCCAAATCTATCCATTACTTGCGTTGCCATTTTGATTAGATTTGTAGCTTTGTTGTTAAAAAACGAAACAGATTTTATAACTTCTTTTAGTTCATCAATGTTTGCTTGAGAGAGTGCGGCAGGTGTGGGATAGCTAGCAAAAAGTGCAGGTGTAACGATATTTACTCGCTTATCAGTGCATTGGGCAGAGAGCATCACACATACCAAAAGCTGATATGTGTTTGCATAGACTAGCTCGGTTTTTGCGTTTGGGTAGTGGGATAAGAAGCGGGTCTTGATAGTGTCAATATCGCTAGGCTTTATGGTAGTTTTTGATTTGTTGGATTGTGGCTTTTTGGATTGCGGTGTTTTGGATTGTGTGGAGGATTTTGGGTTTGCTAGTTTTTTGTTTGATAAAGCACACATTCTTGCCCTTTTTAGATTTTGCAAATCTTTTAGATTGCTCTTAAAAGATTTTGCAAAATCATATCACAAAAATCTATCTAGCTAAAAATTTCTAGCGATGAATGGGCTCGACAAAAATCAGCTTTGCTTCCTCCCCGCGCAGTGCGACAAGCGTTTGGTTTACTTGTATGGATAGTGTGGCTTTATTTGGTGCGGCACATAGTATCGTGCAGAGCGCACCACGCACGACACCAAAAGAAGCAAGCCTCTCTTTGATAGCTTGGTTTGTGAAATGGATAGAAGTGATTTTGTAGCAGTGATTTGGCTTGCACTCATCAAGTGTGATTGCATTTAGCGTGGTTGTCTCTAGTGTATCTAGCGCATTTGCTGTGTTTGAAGTCATTTTGCCCTCTTTGCTTTTTAGGTTTTTATAAATTTTATAGCTTGGGAGTGTAGCATTTATTTTCAAATAAAATCAAAAAAAAACAAACTTTTATCATAATTTTTATCATTATGTGTTTATACAAAAATGCTAATATCACTCATAAATATTTTCAAATTATGAAAATACACACAAAAAATAGACAAAAGTCCAAAGAAAAATCTTAAAGTTTAAGGAAATGAAAATGTCTGCTTATGGTTTTAAAAATAGTTTTAAAACTTCCTTGCCAAAAGTGCTTACTCTATGTGCTCTCGTGGCTTTTAGCCATTTTTGCTTAGGTGCTAATCCACTAAATTCTATCTCGCAAAATTCCACTCTGCAAAATGACGCCACACAAGATTCCACCACCACAGATTCTACCCCCATAGATTCCACCTTGATAGAGTCTGCAGAATCACAAGATTTTGCAGACTCTATCATTTCACGCGTGCAGTCCACGCAACAAGATTCACAAGCCTTGCAGTCCTCACAACCCCCCATAATCGCACAAATCCTAAATCGCACACAATTCTATGGACACATTGGCACATTTGGCAAATCCTCTTTTGGCAAGCACAGAGATTCTTACCTCACACTACACTTCGCTGCAAATCTCTCTTATGATTTCTATGCCAAAAATGACCATTTGCTAAACGCCACCATAGGCATTTGGGGGGCTACCTCACTTCTAGGTGGCGCACTGCGGCACAACGCACACGAATATCTTGGCAACCATATCGGCGATGAAGTCGGCAATGATTGGAATAGCAACAACGCATTTTTGCGCTACTCATATAGGGGCTTTAGCGTGCAAGCAGGGAGGTTTGATGCGCTGGTGGATTGGGTAGGGGAGCATATGCAAGGAGCGCATATCGCTTATGATTTCAAATACGGCGAAATCTATGGCGCGTGGGTAAATGAATACGCCCACTCAAGTCGCGAAGAAACAAGCAATTTTGTGGAATTCAAAGAGCTGTATTATGGAGGAAATGAATTTGTGCTAGGCGTAAAACTTGGGCGCGGAGAATACCGCTTAGGCGATATATATGCCTACTATCTTACGGATTTTTTCTATATGCTTGGGGCTAAGATTTCCCAAGATATTGCGCTTGGTAGCTCGCCATTTAGTCTAAATATTTTAGCGCACGGCAACTATCTCTCCTCACAGCGAAAAGGCTGGGCAATCGGCTCTATCAACGAATCTAGGAAACTAGGCGATACTTATCTCATCACCTTGCAGCCAAGCATAAGCTATGAGAAATCTAAAGTAGCATACAAGCTAGGCATAGGCTATGCTCGCACGGGGGCAAATGACTTCCTCCAAGCGCATATGGGAGGAAATCTATACATATTTGAAGCAGAAGATGAAACGCCATTTATGTATAATGTCATCGCGCCCGGTGGCTACCATAACGGCACTCAACAAACAAATATGTTTCAAGGAAATACTGATTCTTGGTGGGGGTTTGGTGCGCTAAAGATAAATCCTGTGGTTTTTAGCCTCACAGCACGACATTCCAAAGGCACAGAAAAAAGAAGTCTAGGAGGCGAGCAGCTCCAAATCGCACTTGGATTTGGGTGGAATATCTACAAAGGCTTGCACTTGGGCTTAATAGGTGTGTATATGGAGCAAAAAATGCGCGATGAGCCAAGCGCACCCACAAACACAAGCTATGGAAAGGCGTTTTTGGAATATCGATTTTTCACACCCTAAAGATTTTGTATAAATTAAAGTTTTGCAATGTTTTTTGCAAGATTTTTAGTGAATTTTGTGTTGATTTTTATGTTTTTAGATTTTGACTAGATTTTGCCTAAAATCCAAAATCCACTCTCTCACTTATCTCTTCATACAGCACCTCCGCGCTATGCACGAAATCATCTGCCCTATCTGCAAAAAAGGGCAAATGCACGATAGGCACAAGCGCGTAATCACTGATAAATCTATCAATCAAAGCACTCTCATTTGTCAAATCATCTTGCTTATAGTCTTTGCCACTCATCACAAGGCATAGCACTTTTATATTAGCTTGCTTTAGTGCTTGCAAGCTAAGCAAAATGTGATTTATACACCCTAGATAATATCGCCCCACAAGCACAGTTGTAGCGGGATTTTCTCGCATAAAGTCAATCATACAGCATCGCTCATCAAATGGTGTGTATAGCCCACCTGCTAGCTCAATAAGGCAGTTGTCATCTTGTGGCAAAGGGATTTTGTCATAGTAAATATTTTCGCGGATTTTGGCAATGTGTGGGGAAGTGGGGGTGGCTAGACTTATGCCTTCCTTATGAATCTTTGCTTTATGAATCTTTGTTTGATTGATTTTTGCTTGGCAAATCTTTGCTTGAGAATTGTTTGCCATTTTTGTGTCGCTATTGTTTTTTTGATTTTTATGATTTGTGGTGCTTGCGCTATGGTGTTTGCATTCTTTGTCTTGCGCTAGCTTTAGCAGCTCTCTTACGCGCTGTGTATCTGTGGGTGTGCCTGCTTGGATAAGTTTGAAATAGCTATAACCAAACGCCTTACAAAATGCCGCACTAAAGTGAGTTTTGCCCGCGTCTGTGTGGATTCCTGCGACATAGATTTGTGCCATTTATACCCCTTACTTTATAGGATTTTGTAGCTTTTCCCAACTCATTTTTGCCAAATCTCAAAAACACAAGAATCCAAAGCTACTCAAAAAGCTATTTATGGATAAATATGTGCGATTTCTTGGGCAAACTCCACACAGCTCTCAATGCTTTGCTTTGGAGCGACATATCGTGTGATTTCCTTTGCTAGCACACCAAAAGTCGTCATTCCAATAGCGATAGCCACATAGCTCCCATCCCAGCCAAAATTTTGCACAAACGAGTAGTAATTGCTCGGTGCGGTAAATATCACAATAGAGCGAGGAGCGGGCTTTAGCTCTTGTGGGAGGATTTTGGTTTTGTTTTCATAGGCGATGACTTGCTTTAGGGAAACTTTTGCTTCGCTTAGCCTCTCATCAAGCCTTGATACGATTTTTTTGGCGCGGATATAAAGCGCGTTTTTGCCTTTTAGCTTTTCTACTAGCTCATTTGCAAACCCCTCTCCGTGCGAATCAGGCGAGATATACTCAAGGGTGAAGTTGTATTTTTGCAAGCTTTGTGCACTGCCTGCCCCGATGACAAAGCTAGGGATTTGATAAAACTCACTCATTTGTGGGCGAGAATCTATCTCTTTGGCAAGGGCTTTTATGGCGTGCTTGGAAGTGAAAATGAGGGCTTGAATATCTCGTTTTGGGTTTGCAGGAGATATATGCGCTTCGATAAGTGCGCTATGGAGCGGAAAATGCACTATTTCATTTACCACCAAAGTCTTTATATCTCTAAATGGTTTAGAATTTACTAGCACGATTTCACGCATTTATAGCCTTTTTTGTGCTTTTGGGGTCAAATCTAAATATAGCAAGAATGCAAAAGTGTGCCAAAAGCGCACTATTGCCAATCCTTAATAAAACATAAATAAAACATATAAATCTCTATAAACTCTACGCGACTATCTATAAAATCCCTACAAATATGAAGTGATGATTTTCTCTAGCGTGCCGTCATTTTTGATTTCATCTAGGGCTTTTTGTATGGATTCTTTTAGTTTAGTCTTTGATTTGTTGATAGCTATGCCGTATTGCTCTTGTGTGAGTCTAAAAGGCAAAAGAGTGGCGTTAGGATTCCACCAAGCCCTAGAAAGCACGGTAGCTACCATTTCATCAATTATCATAATGTCCACTTGAGAGTGTTGCAGTGCTTTCATAGCAACAGAAGCATTAGAATATGCTTTTACTTCTGCGTTTTGAAACCCACTAAAATCCAGCTCCTTATCCCCTGCAGCAAAAAAATGCCCTGTCGTGCCTACGGCTACGGCGATTTTTATGTCTTTTATGGAAGCGATTTTTTCTAGTAGCTCATCTTTGCTAGCAATATTTATGAAGCGAGAATCTCCCTTTTTGACTATGGCTACTTGACTTGCTTCATAATATGGTGTGGTAAAATCCACCATTTTTTCGCGTGTGGGGTTTATGGTTATCGCACTTATGGCAATGTCTGCTGTGCCACTGCTTGTAGCCACGATGATAGAATCAAACCTCATCTTTTTTATCTCTAGTTGTTTATTTAGTCGCTTGGCTATCTCTCTTGCTATATCAATGTCAATCCCTCTAACCTCTTCGCCCTCCATAAACTCAAACGGACGAAACTCCGCAGCAGTCGCCATAGTAATCGTGCTACTATCTTTGCAGCCTTGCAAGCAAAGCAAAGAAATCATCGCAGCACCAAACAAAAGTGGTAAAGATATTTTTGGTATTTTTATAGAGTGAAATCTCAAAGTAGGATTGTTTAAGCAAAATCTTGTGAAGCAAAATAAACGAAATCTTGTGAAGTGTTGAAATCTCATTAAATCTCCCTTGCGTAGTGATTTTTGGCAGCAATTTTGATGAGGCGATTTTAGTGTGGAAACTTTGCTTTGTTTGCAACGATTTCATAAAAGCATAAAATTTTGCCTGCATAAAATTGCTTGCGCAAAAACTTTAGGCAACGCAAAAAATGCGATTATAGCAAACTAAAAAAAACAAATAAATTTTAATGGCTTGTGATATATAGAGCTATCTCATCAGCTAAAAAAAAGTCTTTAGTATGCAGTATGTTTCCTCTCAAAGTGCATTTTCTCTCTCTCAAAAGGATTGCCACTCTAGCAGGATTTATGAGATGATTTAAGGCATTTGTGATATTTCGCTCCAAATCACTCAAAGACTTGGCACAATCTTTTGTGATAAAGTCTTTATCACAAATTTTGCTAGATTTTGTGGTAGATTTTGGCACTTCTATACCACAAGTGCTAAAATGAGAGCTCAAATCACGCAAAATTTGCTCCCCTAGTGCAACCCCAACCTCACTTCTAAGTCCCAAAAACACCCTCTCAAATGCCAAATCCTCCACACTCAAATCCTCGCACTCTTTTTGCAAAGGATAAGCTATATACCTACCTAGCTCTTTTGCCCCACTATATCGGCACTGCCCCACCCTGCCTACTGCTGAAACCCCGCAAGCTAGGTATTCTTCTCCACGCCAATAGCTAAGATTGTGCAGGCTTTTTGAGTGAGAATCTTTACAAAAGCTAGATACTTCATATTGGCTAAATCCGCTTTTTTCTAGCTCTTCGCACACGATTTTACTCATATCGCTAGAAGCTATTTCTGCGCTAGAGAAATCCAAATCCCTAGAATCATCAAAGTTATGCACTTCGCCACGCATTTTAGATTCTAGTTTGGCATATTTATTGGCATTTTTTGCCCCTTGCTCATACATTAGACAATACGCCGAAATATGCGAGATGGGCAAACTCACAGCTTTTGCCACCTCACGCTTTAGCACCGCGCTAGAATCTAGCGGCGTGCCATAGATTAAGTCAATGCTTGCATACTTAAATCCACTTGCTAGCTCTAGGGCTTTGGCTATGTCTTTTTGCGTGTGGCTTCGCCCCAAGAAGCGAAGTTTATCACTCTCAAAACTTTGCACCCCCATACTTATGCGATTTACCCCAAAAGAGCGCAGTGCTTCGCACCAATTTTTACTTAAGCAATTTGGATTTGCCTCAATTGTGATTTGTGCGTCTTTTGTGATTGTGGCATTATCAAAAATCGCACCAAAGATTCTCTCATAATCGCGCTCATCTAGCGTATTTGGCGTGCCTCCACCGATATAGATAGAATCAAGCGTGAGTTTTGGGGTGTTTTTAGTGTTTGTTAGATTTTTGAGTTTTTCAGCATTTTTATCATTACTAGCATTTTTGGCAAAATCCCCACTCACACGATATGTCTGCAAAGAGTGAGAAATATCACAAATAAGCGCGTCTATATATCGCTTTTTTTGACTAGCAAAATCTTGCCCCGCCACCACTGAGCTAAACGCACAATACCCGCATTTACTCTCACAAAAAGGAATATGAATGTATAAAACCATAATTTGCCCTCTTTTAGTTGCTGTTTTTCGCGCTTAAGTCCATTCTCTTAAAGCCCTCTATCACGATTTTGCAAGCATTTTACTAAAGCACTTACACAAGAAAATCCAAGCGTAGCACAAAAAGACAAAAAGCCACGCGCAAAACTTCGCAAAATATTTGCAAAATCCACCCAAAAACCAAAAAATTGCTAAAATCTTGCCAAATATCTTGCCAAATATGGTCAAAATAATACTTTGGGCTTGTATAATATCGACTTTTATTTTACTTATAGATTCTATGACAAAGGCATAAGCATTGCTTTGGTATTCTAATATTTCTACGATTTTTCTAGCTTATAGATTGGCTCACAAAAATGCTTGCAAAAAAGCAACCCACAAAAAAGTGGCTTGCAAAACGCACGCTTGCACCATTGCTAGCGAAACTATGCGCTTGGCATTATCTAGACTTGCTTTGTATGCTGCGCTTGCAAGCGCACTTTTTCTACCCATATATGCAAAAGACACTATCACTTCTATCAAATACGAGGGATTGCAGTCCCTATCCACTCACCTAGCCAACGAAATCGCAGACATAAAAGTAGGCGAAGAGCTAGATGAGGAAAAAATCGATTCCGCGGTAACGGATTTTTATGACCAAGGGTATTTTAGCGACATTGTAGCGGAGTTTGATTCTGGTGTGCTGACATTTCACTTCGTAGAAAAGCCACGCGTAGCAGGTATAGAAATCAAAGGCTACGGAAGCGATAACGAAAAGCAAACCCTCCAAAACCAAATGGGAATCAAAAAAGGCGAGACTTTCGATGAGCAAAAGATAGAACGCGCAAAGACTATCCTAAAAACCGTGCTTGAGTATCAAGGCTACTATGGCTCTCTAGTCAAAGAGGAGCTTACCAAAGTCAATGAGGGTGCTTACAATATCGTGTTTAATGTCAATCGTGGGGAAAATATCCTAATCAAAAAAGCACACTACGAGGGTAGCCAAAAGCTAAAAAGAAGTAAGATAGAATCCCTTAGTGCTAATAAACAGCGCGACTTTATGGGCTGGATGTGGGGGCTAAATGACGGCAAGCTACACCTCCAAGAGCTAGAATACGACTCGATGAGAATCCAAGATGTCTATATGCGCAATGGATTTTTGGACGCCAAAGTATCCTCGCCGTTTTTAAGTGCAAATTTCAACAACCTAAGAGCCGAGCTACACTACAACATAAGCGAGGGCAAGCAATACACCGTAAGCGATATAGTCATAAACATTGACAAAGAGGACATAGTCCCTAAAGAAAAGCTACACAAAGCCCTGCAAGTCAAAAAAGGACAAGTCTTTAATATCGAGGATTTACGCTCCGATGCGCAGGTGCTAAAACGACTTGTAGCAGACAAAGGCTATGCCTACGCACAAGTGCGCCCCGACCTAGACAAAGAGGAGGGTAGCCAAAAAGCAGATGAGGCAAAAATCTCAAGCAAAGGCACAAAAAAGCACCACAAGCTAACTTCTAAAGAGGAGAAAGAGGAGAAAGAGGAGGCGGAAGCCTTACGCAAAATCCAAGAGGAAGCACAGCAAAAAGGCACGGTCAAAGTGCTATATCATATCGAAGTGGGCGAGAAAGTCCACATAAGCGATGTGCTTATTTCAGGCAATAACCGCACAAATGATAGAATCATACGGCGTGAGATTTTGCTAGCTCCCGGTGATGAATACAGCCTATCCAAAATCGCAGAATCCCAAAACGCCTTGCAAAGACTTGGGTTTTTTGAAAATGTCAAAATCGATGAAAGACGCGTAAGCGCGGATTCTATGGATTTGCTAATCACTGTTACAGAGGGCAGGACGGGACAACTACAATTTGGGCTAGGATATGGTAGCTATGGAGGGCTAATGATAAATGGCTCAATAAGTGAGAGAAATCTATTTGGCACGGGGCAGACAGGCTCTATCTATGCAAATATCGCCACAGGTGGCACACCCTATAACATAAGCTACTATGGCACTCCGCGCAAAATCACAGGGAGACAATTCTCTGGGAATCTATCCCTAAGCAATCCTCGTATTTTTGATTCTCGCTACTCCACTTCTGCAAGCGTATATGGCAACTACTATGTAAACTATGTCTATATCGAGCAGAGCTTCGGGCTTAGCTTTAGCGTGGGGCGTATGCTCTCTCCCACACTTCGCGCTTCACTTGGCTATGATATAAATTGGGTAAATACTTTTGATTTTTTAAGTAGCAATTATGAAGCGTTTTATAATAATTGGGGTGGCAAAAGCTATGTAAATGCTTGGCCTATGACTTCATCTATCAGCCCAAGTATCAGCTTTGATAACACCGATGACTACTACTTCCCAAAAAATGGGATAATCGCTTCAGCTTATGCGCAGTTCAACGGACTTGGTGGCGATGTGCGCAATGTCAAGCTATATGGAAAAGCTGCCTTTTACTATCATCTAAAAAAGCACCTAAAAATCGACCTAATCGCTCGCTATAAGGTGCAAGGTGGCTATATTTTCCGCTTCAGTAGAAATGACTTTTTGCCACTAAATAATACCTTTTATATGGGTGGGGTTACCACCATTCGTGGATTTCGCTCAGGCACTGTTTCACCTATCGGTGTGGCAAATGACGGCACGCCACTGTCTTGGATAGGTGGTGATGGTATGTTTACAAACTCCGTAGAGCTAAGCTATGGACTACTAGAAGCAGCAAAAATGCGCGTAGCACTCTATGGAGACTATGGATTTTTGACTTACAAAAGTTTGGGTAGTGGATATGCAGATTTTGCAGGATATGGTATAGCAGGAGTAGGGCGATATGGTATGGAGTGGAGGGCAAGTATCGGTGCGGCTATCGAGTGGATAAGCCCTATGGGACCTATCGTGCTGATTTTCCCATTTAAGCTGTTTAACCAAAAAGAGGGGGATTATACCTCGCAGTTTGAATTCTCAATGGGAACGAGATTTTGATGGGAAAGACTTTTGGGATTGTTTGCTATCCCACTTGCACTTTTTGTGGGATTTTTTGCACTTTGCAATGTTTTGTTTGTGCTTTGTGCTGTTTTGTCATAAGACTACTTAAACACTGTTTGCAAAGCAAAATCTTAAGCCCCCTCCCTTGCGGAGGGGGTTTGGGGGTGGGTATCCTTACCCTACCCTAAGGCAATCCATTGCAATGCCAAAACCCATTGTCATACTGAGCGTTAGCGAAGTATCTCAAAAAAGAGCTTTACAAACATTGCAAGATTTAGAGATATTTCGCTAACGCTCAATATGACAAATTAAGCCCAATAAAACAAGTTAAAAACAAGCAAAAGACAAAGACAAGTAAAAAGCCAAACATAGCAAAATCTATACAACACAATACCCAAAGGCGAATCTAAAAACAAGAAAAAACTCAAGGACAAAAGCAATGAAACGCTACACCGACAAAGAAATCAAACAACTAATGAAAGAAGCCACGCTACGCGAGCTAGGGCAAGAAGCAAGCAAAGTCAAAGCCGAGATTCACCCAAGCAAAACCACGACTTTTATTGTGGATAGAAATATCAACTATACAAATATCTGCTGGGTGGATTGCAAATTTTGCGCGTTTAAGCGCAAGCTAGGGCAAGAGGGCGAGTATATCCTTAGCTTTGAAGAGATTGACAAAAAAATCGAGGAGCTAATCGCTATCGGTGGCACACAGATTTTGTTTCAAGGTGGGGTGCACCCAAAGCTAAAGATTGACTACTACGAAAACCTAGTATCACATATCGCACAAAAATTCCCTACTATCACCATACACGGATTTTCTGCCATAGAGATAAACTATATCTCAAAAGTCTCTCATCTAAGTATCCCTGAAGTCCTAGAAAGGCTAAAAAAAGCTGGGCTTAGCTCTATCCCGGGAGCTGGAGCTGAAATCCTAAGCGATAGAGTGCGCGACATCATTGCCCCTCGCAAGCTAGACTCTAGCGAGTGGATAGAAGTGCATCGCCAAGCCCACAAGCTAGATATAAAATCCACTGCGACTATGATGTTTGGCAGTGTGGATAATGATGATGACATTATCGAGCATTGGCGTAGGGTGCGGGATTTGCAAGATGAAAGCGGTGGATTTCGCGCGTTTATTTTGTGGAGCTTCCAGCCTGATAATACGCCATTGCAAAGCGAACTCCCCCACCTCCAAAAAGCAAGCTCAAATCGCTATTTGCGCTTGCTAGCGTGCTCGCGACTATACCTTGATAATGTCAAAAATATCCAAAGTAGCTGGGTTACGCAGGGTAGTCATATCGGGCAGCTTGCACTGCTATTTGGCGCAAATGACTTGGGAAGCACGATGATGGAGGAAAATGTCGTGGCTGCAGCTGGGGCTAGAAACTCAATGAATCAAGAAGAGATGATAGCACTTATCAAAGATGTGGGGGAAAATCCTGCTAAGAGGGATACGGCGTATAATATATTAGAGAGGTTTTAGATGAGAAGTTGTAGTTTTGAGGGTAATTTGGTTTTGGGTTGTAGAGGTAATTCGTCTTTGGGTAGTCATTTGGATAGTTGCAATTTGTCTTTGGGTGATTCATTTGAGAAATCTCACTGCCCAGCTTCGCTTGATGAACGCAAAATGTTCTATCTACGCTCGCAGGGCAATGAGATTTCCCAAAGCAATACCGCAAATACTTCGATTGTGAGGGAAAATCGTGGGCGAAGTTTCAATATTTGTGGCGAAACCCAAAGTATGCCAAATGATTTTGTAGATTCTACAAATCCTACAATTTGTCATCTTAAGCAAAGCGAAGTATCTCAAGAAAGCAAGTGTGGCAAAATCTTGCTAAAATCCAAAAATAAGAGATATTTAGCTAACACTCAATATGACAAAAAAGACAAATACGACAAAGAATGCGAAAATATAAAAAATTACAACAAAAGCAAAAAAGATTCTTGGATAAGCCTTTTTGCAAAAATCGTAGAATCAAAACATAGATTTTGCTCGCAAAGCCTATCAATCATAACAAACACACTAAAACCCATCATCATAGGAGCTATCATAATGACAACCCAAGTAAACGCACAAAACACAAAATCCACCACCACACTTACACACACACAGATAAAAGGCGTCCAAATCCCCGTGATTTATGAGTATTCCGCGCTTATCCCTGCGGGGAATATCCAGCTAGTGTTTCAAGGTGGTGGCTCTGTAAACTCTGACAAAATCGCACTAACCGCGCTAAAAGATGAAATCCTCTCACTTGGCAGTAGCAAAAAAGGCAATGTAGGCTTTGCAAACGCGCTTGAAGAGAAAGCTATCTCACTTAGTGCTAGCAGTGGCTCTCAAACGCTAAACTTCTACCTATCATTCCTAAAGGAATACCAAAAAGACGCCATAGACTTGCTAGGCGAGCTAATCCACCACCCAAACCTAAAAGAAATCAACAAAGCAAAAACCGCGCTAAACGCAAGAATCCTAAGCAACAAAAGTGATTTTGACTACCTCGCTAGTGAGCTGCTAAACAAGCAGCTTTTTGCAGGCACGCCACTAGCCAATCCATCTCTAGGCACACAAAAAGATGTAGAAGCCATAAGCAAAAAAGACATAAAAGCAAGCCTAGATTCTACCCTAAACCTTAGTAATGCCATCATCGTAGTAGGAGGGGACATAGAGCTAGAATCCACACTAAAAATGCTAGAATCTATTTTGCAGGATTTTCCAAATGGAGAGCCTTATACCAAAAAACACTTTGAAGTAAGCGCAAAGCCTAGCTTTGTGAGTGAAAACGCACCTACACAGCAGGCATATATCTACTTTGGCTCGCCACTAAAAATGCAAAATCTAAAAGAGGAGCGATACCTTGCAAGAGTGGCGGGGTTTATTTTGGGTGCGAGTGGGTTTGGCTCTAGGCTTATGGAGGAAGTGCGTGTAAAGCGCGGGCTAGCTTACGGTGCGTATTTCCGCTATGCTACAAGCTCGCTCATCTCTTATGGCATAGGACAGCTCCAAACCAAGCTAGAATCCCAAGATGAAGCCATAAAAGTCGTGCGCGAAGTGATAAGCGATTTTGTCAAAAACGGCGCGACACAAAAAGAGCTAGATGATGCAAAGAAGTTTTTGCTAGGAAGTGAGCCACTAGGCAATGAGACACTATCTCAGCGACTAGGGCGAAGTTTTAATGAATATTTTTTGGGACTTGAGATAGGGTTTTATAAGCAAGAGCTAGAGCGGATAAAAAACCTTGAGTTAAAAACGCTAAATGCCTACATAAAATCCCACCCTGAAATAGCCGAGCTGACTTTTGGAGTGATTACACAAGAAGCTAGCAAAGAGACCAGCTCGCAAGTGGAATCCAAGCAAAAATCCCATAGCAATGCGAAAAAAGCAAAAGATACCGCCACAAAATCTAGTAAAAAGCAAAAGGGGTAAATAAAGATTTTGCTTAAGCGAAATTTTTGGCTTCAAACAATTTCAAAATTACCACAACTTGCAAAATCACAAGGAGATAAAATGAGTGCAAACAATGACTTTGAAACGATTATCGGGCTGGAAGTCCATGTCCAGCTAAATACCAAAACTAAGATTTTTTGCTCTTGTGCCACGAGTTTTGGCGAAGAGCCAAATAAAAATGTCTGCCCCACTTGCCTTGCACTGCCCGGGGCGTTGCCCACTCTCAATAGAGAGGCGGTAAAAAAGGCAATCCAATTTGGCACGGCAATCGATGCGCAAATCAACCAAAACTCCATTTTTGCACGAAAAAACTACTTTTACCCCGACTTGCCAAAGGCGTATCAAATCTCACAATATGAGATTCCAATCGTGGGGCGTGGGAAAATCGAAATCGAGGTGGATTCTGAATCACAAAACCCGCGCCAAAAAGTTATCGGCGTTACTCGCGCCCACTTAGAGGAAGACGCGGGAAAAAATATCCACGAAAGTAATTTTTCTAAAGTCGATTTAAACCGCGCTTGCACACCTTTGCTTGAGATAGTGAGCGAACCAGATATGCGCTCTAGCGATGAGGCGGTGGCGTATCTTAAAAAACTCCACTCTATCGTGCGCTTTTTAGGCATTAGTGATGCTAATATGCAGGAGGGGAGTTTCCGCTGTGATGCCAATGTCAGCATACGCCCAAAGGACGACACCAAGCTATACACGCGCGTGGAAATCAAAAATCTTAATTCTTTCAAATTTATCCAAAAAGCAATCGAATACGAGGTGCAGCGACAGCGCGAGGCGTGGGAGGACGACAAGTATGAAAGCGAAGTCGTGCAAGAAACGCGCCTTTTTGACACACAAAAGGGCGTTACGCGCTCTATGCGTGGCAAGGAGGAGGCTGCGGATTATCGGTATTTCCCTGACCCTGACTTATTGCCCGTGTTTATCGATGAAAATCTAATGCGTGAGGGGCGCAATATCGCTGAAATGCCCGATGAGAAACGCGCTAGGTATGTGAGTGATTTTGGGCTAAAGCCAAAAGATGCGGCAATGCTGACAAATGAGCTAGAACTTGCACTTTATTTTGAATCAATGGTAGCAAGTGGCGCAAGTGGCAAAGGTGCATTTGTGTGGCTTGGTAACGAGCTTTTGGGGCGACTAAAGGGCGAAAATACTTTGCAAACTTGTGGCGTAGATAGCGCAACTTTAGCCACGCTTGTCAAACGCGTGGAATCAAGTGCGATAAGTGGCAAAAGTGGAAAACAGATTTTAGATGTTTTGGTGGAAAAGCGCGGTATCGATGAGAGTGGAGCAAAATTAGAAGTCGATTTGCTAATCGATTCGCTAGGATTAGTGCAAGTCAATGATGATAGCGCGATTATAAGCGCAATCGAATCTGTGCTAAGCGCAAATGCCGATAAAGTCGCGGAATATAAAAGTGGTAAAGACAAACTCTTTGGCTTTTTTGTAGGGCAGGTGATGAAAAACGCAAAAGGCGCAAATCCCGCGAGAGTGAATGAACTGCTAAAAGAAAAATTAGGGTAAATTTAAGGAGTGCTAATGACTTATGATGAATTTCAAAAAGGATTAAAAGCTAGGATTTTTTAGCAAAATTTACATTATAAAATTTTGCTAAAAATAAGCACAAATAAGATTTTTTGCGAATTGATATGCTAGATTCACAAAGATTTTACAAACCCCTCGAATTTTTCCCTAAATTCATCACGCTTATTATCGCTAAAAAACGGCATTCCTTGTAGCTTGATACTAATGCCTTTATGCTCAATAGGCTTTTTACTAAAGAGCGTTGCTAGAAATTCCTCTTTCCATTTATCATCATCTTGCCATTTTTCGCCCTTTGGCTCGATGATACATTGCATTATTATGCGATTATCGCGCACTCTTTTGCCCAAAAAGTAAAAATCAGGCTCAAATCTATCCGCATAATTTTTGTTTTCCTCCCCATTTGCCAAAAATTCCCTATCATCATAAATCGCCAATTCACTAAATCGCTCATTGCGCACGATAAGCCATTGCGCAAAATGCTTATTTATTAGCTCTTTTTTGGATTCGACAAAATCCAAAAAATCCTTCTCTAGCGCAGTCCCTACAAATTTATCAAAATAAAACCACTCATACCCGCTAAATTCCTCGCTATTCTCATCGCGCGTTATTTCTTTATCCCCGATAGTCTCTAAAGCCTTTGCCCTCCAGCTACCCACTTTGTATGAGTCCAAATATTTATTAAGATTTTCGCCAAATTTTTCTAGCACAAAAAGCGCGATTTTTAGCCTTGTATGCAATTCATTGAGTGTTTGTCTAGGGTGGAGTTTGATAGTGAGATTTAGGCACTTAGCGATAAAGTCGCGCCTTGATTGCACATCAAAGTTTTTTGAAAGCGTGGCAAAATTATAAGTCTTATGCAAAATATTCATCGCTTTTAAAATAATGCTTTGTGGAAAATCCCTAAATTTCATCTCGCTATGCGATGGGGTTGATTCTTCCTTGCGCTCATCTTTTATGAGATTTTCTTGCTCCACACCTTTGGCATTAAATAGCGGAATCTCCATATAATCACTTTTACTAATGATTCTACGCACAATTTCATCGGCAAACAAACTATTTTGGCTTGAGACTTTATACCGTGTATTTGTAGCGAAATATGCTTCTTTGTAAAATTCACTTTGCATTATTTTCTTTCTCACACGCAAAATGATATTTTTACTTTTTTTAGCTTTTAGTCCCATATTTACTAGCTCACTATTTAGCCGACTTATAAATTCATTTTCACTTGCCGCGTGATAGGTGAGAATCTCTAATGCCTTAAGTGGTGTCCTTTGTGTGTCAAATTTGCGCCTAAATTCATCGCAATCTTGCATTGCAAATGGATAGTATCTCGCCCCGCGCCCGATAAGCTGTGCTTCTTTGGTAGTGTCTTTTATCGCGCCTTTATTTAGTCGCACTATATCAAAGAGATTTAGCACATCCCAGCCCTCATTGAGCTTATCCACCGCGAAAATAGCGCGAATCTCATTATCTCTTGATTCTAGACTATTAAGCAGTATTTGCCTTTGTTCTTCGGCAGTTTTATCATTTACATTGATGATATATGGTGCGCTAAAAAGCTCTTTTATCATCGTGCAAATTGCTTCATTTGTGAGATTGCGCGACTTAAAAAACTCCCTCGCTTCAAAAAATAGCACACTTTCATCATCATCGCTTTTAGAGAGATTTGCATAAGTGTCTATAAATTCCCCCACTTCATTGGCATTGAGATTTGTTATAAATTCCCTAAATAGCCTTTCATTTTCTTTAGATTGCGCTTCAAATCTGCTTTTATACAAAATCACAGGCTTTAAGAAAAATCCTTGCTGTTGTGCTAAAAGCATTCGGTAAATATTTAAAATCACACTTCCTAAAAATCGCTCCTCAATCTCTAAGCCATTGTATTTTAGCAAGTAGATTTTTTTGCTAAATCCCTCATTATGAAATTGCTTGAGTGCGTATTCATACACGATTTTATCGCTATATTTTTCTAGCACGGATTCAAACTTTGGGATAGTCGCGCTAAATTCCAAAAGCAGATTTTCCTCATTTGCCTTAAATGCCTTTTTGGTTACGCCCTCCCAATTTTGCTTATCCTCCTCTTCGCTTTTATTTAGCTTTTGCTTTGTTTCGGCATTAAGATGATGCGCTTCATCGGCTAAAAAGACGATTTTTTTGTCGCACAAATCCTGCAAAGTAAGCGAGTTTTCGCGCTCTCCTCCCTCTTTTAGGCGATTAAAAAGTGTGCTTATGGTGCTAAAATAGATATTTATCGTGCCATTTTCGCTATTTTGGATAAGGCTATTTACCATTTTGATTTTGATTTGCTCGCCATTTATGATTATCTCACGACTAAAGAGATATTTTTCGCTTCTCTCATCACAAAAGTTGCTTTTAGTCTTTTCTACGATATTGTTATAAGGCGCGAAAAACACAAAATTTCTATACCCACTCTTGTAGCATTCTAGCATTAAAGCCGCCATTATAAGCGTTTTGCCACTGCCTGTCGCCATATTAAACATTAGATGATTTGTGCTAGGCTTTTGCCGTTGCAAGAGATAGTATTTAAGTGCCTTTACTTGATAGTCGCGCAAAGTTTTTGAGAGATTTTGAGTGATATATTCAGGGATTTCTATGTCGTTATATTCTAGCGCGTTGGCTAATTTGGTGCTTAGATTTTGCTTATCCATTTTCCCCACCTTTATAAAACGCCCTATTTAGCTCTTGCACTTCTTTATCCACGCAAAAGTTTGAATCTTGTATATCGCTATACGCCACATAGTCCATATTTGAGTCCAAAATCGCATAAAGAATTTGCTTTTTATCCGCCAAAGGCAGTGCTTCAAAGTCCCTATCTTTAAGCATTTCTTTTATATCCACGCGGTAATCGATAAACGCCTTTGTTTGTAGCTCATTATAGATTTGTGCCAACTCGCCCTCACTACTTGATTTAGTGATTTTATCTTTATACAACGCATTAAGTGGCATTAGCTCACAATAGATAAATGCGTTTTTGGGCAATTCCCCCTCCCTTGCGGAGGGGGCTAGGGGGTGGGTAGAATCCGCATCTTTTTTACTTGCCTCATCTTTGCTTTGTGATGATAACCAACCCCCTTTATCCCCCTCCGCAAGGGAGGGGGAGAGTGGATTCCACCCTACTGCTTTGCTTATGCCGCCTTGTTCGCCGTTTATGACTTTGATTAGTCGTTCTTTGGTTATGCCCTCCACATAGTCCATTTGCTCTATGCCTATCCAGCGGCGATTCATCTTGTGCGCTACGGCGCAAGTCGTCCCACTGCCTGCGAAAAAGTCCATTACCAAATCTCCCTCTTTGGTGGATATTTCGATGATTCGCTTTAAAAGTGCTTCGGGTTTTGGCGTAGAAAATAAATCAGCATTAGAATCTGCAAAAAGTGCTTTCATTTCTTTTGTAGCTTGTGTTGTATTACCACTTTCAAGCCAAATTGTTCTAGTTTTTATGATTTTTAATTTATCTTGCAATTCATCAAAATATAAAACTTCGTAAGGCGTTAATCTACCTTTTGATTCTTGCCAATAAATATGTTCATTATCTAAATTTTCAGGCTTTTTACGCCAACGCCCCTCTGTCCCATTTGGCGCAATGGGATAAAAATCATTTCCATTTGGGTCTTTAATAGGGTAGTAAAGACTCGGAGCATCTTCCCTTAATGCGCCAATTCCCCATTTTTCCAATTTTAAAATTTTTGCTTTTTTACCATTGATAATTTTATTAAATTCATTTTCATCTTGATTTTCCTTGCTGTCTATAATCTGCCAATTTGTTCGCTTATAACATAAAATATATTCGTGTTCTCTAGCAAAATTTACAGAATCTTGCCCACCACCTGTCTTTTTTCGCCACACTATACAACCGACAAAATTCTCTCTCCCAAAAATCTCATCGCACAGCACCTTTAAGTAGGCTTGTTCGTTATCATCGCATTGGATAAATATCACGCCATCTTCGCGCAAAAACTCTCTGGCGATTTCAAGGCGATTTTTCATAAACACAAGCCACGCGGAGTGGTTGAATCTATCGTTATAATTAAAGCTATCATTGCCTGTGTTGTAGGGCGGGTCTATGTAGATGAGCTTGACTTGCCCATAAATGTCTCTGCGAGATTTAAGCGTGTGGAGAGCGAGTAGATTATTGCCTTTAATGAGTAAATTTGGCGTGCTAGGCTTGTCTTTTTGCGATAAATCGTGGAGTTTGCCACTCGCTTCGTCAATAGACGCTTTAGTCTTATTTCCTTGCTCGTGGCTACACAACCCCGATTTCTCATCAAAAATACTTCGCCTATTTTGTAAGGCAGATTTGATTGATTCAAAATCATTCGCTTCTTGTCCCTTGCTAATTAGCTTGAAATTTTGCAATGCTTTTGGTTTAAACAATATATCAATCTCATCACTCGCCAAAATCTCATTGAAAAAGATTTCATCGCTTTTATCGCTATCCTTGCTCTGCGCACCTTTCAAAACACAATCTTTATAGGGGAAGTTAAGCGCGACTTTTGCTTGCCCCTTTAGCAAGGCGTTTTTGAGTAAATCGCTATGCAAGCTAAGCCCAATTTTGTTTGCAAACTTTGTGTAGCTAGAATCGAGAATGCGTAGTTTAAGAAAGTCCAAAAACCGCTCTTTTTGGAAAACAAGCGCGGAGTCAATGTGGGTGAAAAACTCCGCTTTTAGCGCGGGATTTTGAAGCAAAAAGCCAAGTAGTTTGGTGTCGTTATTTGTGGCAAGCGTTGTGAGGTTTTGCCTACTTTGAAAGTGGCTTAGGAGGAGTTCTAGTAGTTCTTGGTTAGTGTTTTCTTTTAGTGTGTGTGTGTGTGTGTGTGTCGCCGTCTTTGAGAATGGCTTGCGTTTTTGGCATTTTATGACTCCTTAAATTGTATTTTTGTGCGTTTATTTTGCCTCTATTTTACTTCGCAATTTTTTGCAATGCTATCAAGTTTTGTAAAAAAAAAACAATATTTTTATGCGTTTTTGCGCTTCACATTTTGCATTAAGCCAAAAGCAAACGCTATGCCTTGCTTTTAGTTTATGTATCATCATAATGCCCGCCAATTTGCACGATTTCACAGGAAGTATCATTTATGCGATAAACAATGCGGTGTTTAGAATCAATCCTGCGCGAATAATATCCGCTCAAATCGCCCTTTAGCATTTCGGGTTTCCCAAGCCCATTGCCTTGCGGATTTCTGGCAATATCTTTTAATAATGTATTGACTTTGCTTAGCATTTTCTTATCACTTCGTTGAATCTCCATATATTCAAGCAATGCCTGTGGCTCAAATGTTGTCTTAATCATTAAAATACTCTTTTTTTAGCACTTTATTGATAATATCTTGCGCTTCTTGTGGAGTTGCCCTCTCCATTGTATCGCAAAATTGCTCTAATTGTTGGTAGGTCATTGTTATACCATTGCCCTCTTCTAAGCTCTTTATGCTTTTTTTAATCTCTGCGATATTTTTTGGGCTATATAGCGGGTCTTGCTCTTTTGCTTTTGGTTTTTGGAGTTTTAGAGGTATTCTTTGCTCGCGCACTACGGCTTTTAGAAACATTCTAATCGCCGTAGTGGTATCAAGCCCAAATTCACTAAACAACTCCTCCGCACGCTCTTTTAGCTCTCTATCAACTTTTACTTGCACCAACGCATTCATTTTTTGCTCCTTATAAATTAAAATTTATTGTGATTATATACCAAAATAATAAAATTCCATACTTTTTTATAGCACATAGCATTTTAATGTATCTGTGCTATAAAATTTTTCAGAATCTAGAATGCGTTTGAGTGCATTTGCGCTTCTTTTTATGCTTTTCCTCACTAAAGTTTGCTCATATCCACCACATAGCGAAATTTTGCCTTGCCATTAGTGAGGTTTTCATAAGCGGTGTTGATTTCGTTTGGCGCGATGATTTCCGTCTCGGGATAGATTTCGTGCTTGATTGAAAAATCTAGCATTTCTTGAGTTTCTTTTATCCCGCCAATCATCGAGCCATACACCTTTTTGTTGGCATTAAAGATGAGGCGAGTCATATCGTTTTTGATTGACTCATCGGTTGGTGGAAGCCCTACGATTGCCATTTCCCCGCCACTTTTGAGGAGATTTACATATTCAAATGGGTCATAGCGCGTAGGAATCGTAGAGACGATAAAGTCAAATCGCTCCTTTACCTCGCTTAGTTTATCGGTGGTGTAGAGGGCTTTTGCGCCGATTTTGAGCGCGTCTGCTTCTTTGTTTTTGTTTCGCGCAAACACACTCACTTCCGCGCCCATTTGCAATGCGTATTTGAGTGCCATTACCCCTAGCCCACCAAATCCTGCTACACCGACTTTATCGCCCTTTTCCACACCGCTAAATTTAAGTGGCGAATAAGTGGTAATTCCCGCGCAAAGCAGTGGCGCGACTTTCTCTAATGGAGCGTTTTGTGGGACTTTTATGGCAAATTTTTCGCTTAGCACGATATTGTTGCTATATCCGCCATAAGTTGGCTCATTATTATGGAAGCAATCAAGGCAGTCATAAGTAAGCACCATTTTGCCATTTTCGCAAAACTGCTCCCTGCTTGCCTTGCACGAATCGCACTCGCCACAGCTATTTACCATACAGCCTACCCCAGCGTAATCGCCGACTTTGAATTTACGCACCTCGCTACCCACTGCGACTACGCGCCCTGCGATTTCGTGCCCTGGCACCATAGGGTAGATGCCCTCGTGCCACTCGCTTCGTGCGCTGTGTATGTCGCTGTGGCAGATTCCTGCATAGAGGATTTCTATGAGTATGTCGCCCGCCCCTAGCGCGTGGCGTGAGAATTCAAATGGCTTAAATGTATCGCTTTTGTGCGCTACGGCAAAGCCTTTTGCGCTGATTCGCTTGCCCTCTTTGGCTTCGGTTAGGTTTGATTGAAATAACATTGTGTCTCCTTTTGGTTGGTTTTTAGATTTTTTAGATTCTATGCGTGGCTTTATTGTGCGTGGTTTTTTGTTATTTGACGCATTCCATAATTCATAAAATCTAAAAACGCAATTATAAAACCTGATAGCAACTATCAGTCAAGGGATTTTGTGAAATTTTTTGATAAATTTTTCAAAATTTTAAGCCAAAATCTATCAACATAACGCGAAAAAACTTATCAAATAAAGCCTAAATTAAATATTTTTGAGGTAAAATAGCCGTTTTTTATTTCCAAAATTTAAGGATACGCGATGAGTGAAAATTACGCGATATTTAAAAATGGTGGTAAGCAGTATAAAGTCGCGCAAGGCGATGTTTTGCTACTTGACAAACTAGGCAAAGAGCCAAAAGAAAAGCTAGAATTTGACGAAGTGCTAGCCTTGCATAATGGCAAGGAGCTAAGCATTGGCACGCCTTTCCTCAAAGGCGCGAAAGTGCAAGCAGAAGTCATAAACGAGGGCAGAGGCAAGAAAGTCATCGCGTTTAAGAAACACAGACGCAAAGACAGCAAGACAAAGCGCGGATTTAGGCGAGATTTTACACGCGTGCGAATCCTAAGCATTGCGGGGTAGATTCTTGGGATTGGATTTTGTCGCATAGAAAAGTTTAGAAATTTATGCGGGACAAAATCTCTAGAATCTAGAGAGCACAAAGGCAAACAAAGCAAAAATCTTAAGGATTTTGCAAAGCCTTATAGGAGCTTTTAAGAAGCTAAAAGACAATCAGGGCAAATACACTAAAAGGAGCAAAAATGGCACACAAAAAAGGACAGGGTAGCACCCAAAATAACCGAGACTCAGCAGGACGCCGACTAGGAATCAAAAAATTTGGCTCACAATTTGTGCGAGCGGGCAATATCATCGTTCGTCAGCGCGGGACAAAAATCCACGCAGGCGATAATGTAGGCATTGGCAAAGACCACACGATTTTCGCACTCATCGATGGCGTGGTGAAATTTACCCAAAAATCAAAACTCCGCAAAAAAGTCTCTGTCATCGCACAAGGCGAGCTTGTAGCACAAACTAGCCCAAAGCAAGCAAAGAGCGCAAAGACTGCCACAGCGCAAAAAAGCGCGACAAAGACAAGCACAAAAGCGACAAAAGCGCAAAAGGCTTAAGCAGAGTATAAAGAATCTCTAAAGAAGCAACCAAAAGCTAGGCAAGGGTAAGGAGCGATGAAAAGGCTAAAACACTTCAGCGTAAAAAGTGCCTTGCGTGTGCTTAGTTTTAGCGCGTTACTTGGTGTGTTTGGCTTTGGCGTGGCTTTGGCTGATGAGTATCAAAAAGCCTTAGAGAAGTTTTTGGAAACCTCACAAACTAATGCCGCGCTTAATCAACTTCTAAATGACAAACAAGCCCTTGACGCGCTGTATAAAGAATATGGCAACAAACTAAGCAGCAAACAAAAACAGCAAATCGCCAAAGCCTACCAAGAATACATAAACGGCGCATACAACGATATGATGGCGATAATGCCAAGTGTGTATAAAAAATATCTCTCTCTTAGCGACTTACAAGAACTTACGAAATTTTACCAAACGCCACTAGGCAAAAAACTCGCCAAAATGCAATTCTCAATGGTAAATGAGGATTTAACGCCCATAATGATACAAATCCTCCAAAAGCACCTCCCCGTATTCCAAGAAAAATTCCAAGCGATTTTGCAACAATAGATTTACTCATCTACAATGCAAAGCCACAAAGCCTTACACAAATGTTTGTTGATAGCGTAGATATTTTTATCACTTCGGGCAGTGGCGGTGCTGGGTGCGTGAGCTTTCGGCGCGAAAAGTTTGTCATTCAGGGCGGACCTGATGGCGGAGATGGCGGCAGGGGTGGCGATGTCATCTTTGAAGTGGATAACAACGCACACACGCTCGCAAACTTTCGTGGCAAAAAGCACCATAAAGCAGGCAATGGCGAGGCTGGCAAGCCAAAGCGGTGCGCGGGCAAAAGTGGCGCAAACTGCATTATCAAAGTCCCGCTTGGCACGCAGATTTTAGACATTGAGAGCGGGGAGGTTTTGCACGATTTTGGAACGGATTGCAAGGATTCTAAGGCAGCAGATACGCGCTTTGTCGCGCTAAAGGGGGGCAAAGGCGGGCTAGGCAATGCACATTTTAAAACCGCGACAAACCAAGCCCCAACTTACGCGCAAAAAGGCATAGCAGGACAATCACTCCACATAAAGCTAGCGCTAAAACTCATCGCAGATGTGGGGCTTGTGGGCTATCCAAATGTGGGGAAATCTACGCTTATTTCTACGCTCTCAAACGCCAAGCCCGAAGTGGCGAATTATGAATTTACCACGCTTACACCGCATTTGGGCGTGGTAGAAAGCGCGCAAAATGGGGCAAATGGGCTTAAAGGCTTTGGAGAGTCTTTTGTAATGGCGGATATTCCGGGGATTATTGAAGGGGCGAGCGAGGGCAAAGGACTTGGCTTGCAGTTTTTGCGACACATTGAGCGCACGAAGTTTTTGCTTTTTGTGCTTGATTGCACGCGCTTGGAGTTTGGGCACTTGGAGCTTGCACACTTAGAATTTGAGGGAGGGCTAAGCCTTAAAGAGCAGTTTTGCACCCTAAGGAATGAGCTACAATCCTACTCAAGCACGCTAGCTAAGAGAGAGTTTGGAATCGCGCTTAGCAAGATTGACGCCTTGCAAGATGAGTCCCAAATCGCGCCACAAATCGCGCAATTAAGCGACTTTGCCAACTCTTTACAATCTCCCCCAGCCTTTATCCTACCCATCTCTGCAATCAAACGCAAAAATCTAAACGAGCTAAAACTCTACTTATTTCAATCGCTACAAAAACTCTAAAATACTAAAACCAATCTGCAAACAATTTTAATAAATCTCACAAAATAAATCCAAACAAAAACTTAATCTAAATTCTAGCGATTAGATTTTTGCAAATCTTTTAGTCGTAGTTCCTCTTGCTTAGCGGCTATGTATTCTATGTGAGCGATTTTGCACTCTAGCTTTGCTTGAGTGATTTGATGAGGATTTTTGCTAGAATCCAAAATAGCTAGATTTTGCTTTGCTACCTCATATCGCTTTTTTGTCTTGGCTATGTATTCCTCCACTTCTTTTAGCACTGCCTCATCATCACAGGATTTTAGGAGAGTGTCAAGCTGGGATTTTGCTTCTTTTAGCTTATTTTCATCAAATTTTTTGCTATTTTTGTAGGCTTGATAAGAGCGCACCCCCTCCCTTGCTTTGTCGATTTTGTAATCGCACACCGCTCCCGCATAAGCCACAGAGTAGCACACGGCGAAAACAAAAATAGATTTTATATATTTTGTCATCGTGCTATTCCATTTTAGATTTTTTGCTTTTTGTGCTTTGTGGAGAATTTTGCCTACTCTTTTTATTCTTTCATATCGTAGGCTTTTTCGCCGTGTAAGCGCAAGTCTAGCCCCTCTTGCTCTACTTCCTCCTTGACGCGCAAATCCGTAACTAAGCCAATGCCCTTAAAAATCACAAAACTTGCAATGCCAGAGAGTGCCACACACACCACAATAGCAAAAATCTGCTCAAAAAATAGCTCATAAGAGCCACTGATAAGCAGTCCCTCGCCTAGTGCGCCCTGCTCTACTACGGCGGGATTTACTGTGCCAGAGGCAAAAAGCCCAACAGCTACGCCACCCCAGATTCCGCCGATTCCGTGCAATGAAAACGCATCAAGGCTATCGTCCCATTTGAGGTTGTATTTGATATAAAACAACCCAAAGTAGCACACCAGCGCACTTATCATACCGATAAGCACACTCGCCCAAATGCTTACAAATCCCGCGCCCGGTGTGATTCCAACAAGTCCAGCCACAAGCCCGCTTAAACCCCCTAGCACGGTGGGTTTTTTGTGCTTTACCCACTCTAGGAGCACCCAGATTAAAAATCCGCTTGCCGCTGAAATAATCGTTACGATAAAGGCATTTACCGCAATTTCATTAACTGCGCCAGCACTCCCAGCGTTGAACCCTAGCCAGCCGATGAAAAGCAAAATCGCGCCCAAAAACGCATAAGGCACAGAGTGCGCCCCGCTCGTAGAAGCGGGGGTTTTGCGCGCACCTACAAGCAGCGCACCAACTAGCCCAGCCACACCAGAGCTGATATGCACCACACCACCGCCTGCGAAGTCTAAGCTGCCTCTAGATTCTAGAAATCCGCCACCCCACACCATATGCGCGAGTGTGTCATACACTATCGTGCTCCAAAAAAGCAAAAACACCACAAGCACGCCGAGCTTCACGCGCCCTACAAGCGAGCCCGTGATAATCGCTGAAGCAATGAGCGCAAACATCATTTGAAAGAGCATAAACAAAATGTTTGGCACGCCATCATCGTTATAGCCAGCGATTCCAGCGAGCGCGAAATTGGCAAAATCCCCGATAATGCCCGCATTATCACCGCTAAAACTCAAACTAAAGCCCACGATAATCCACTGCAAAGTAATCACGCCAAAGACGATGAAACCATTCATAATGGTGTTGAGCGTATTTTTTGTGCCAACCATACCAGAATAAAACATCGCCAGCGCAGGCGTCATCAGCAGGACTAAAAGTGAGCACAGCATTATGAAACTTGTATTTACAAAATCCATTGTCATTCCTTTGTTTCCTCATTCGCCGTTTTTGGCAAAAGTAAAGAATCCTAACAATGCTTTGATAAGAAGTCGTGTAAGAGTCCGCATATCCACATAAGTTCTTAAGTGGGTGGCTTTGCTTAAGGCTTTTGGCAGAAGTTACAAATGCTGATATTAGGGCATTTGACACGCCTCATACAAAGCAATCGTAATGGAGTTCTAAGAGTTGGTAGCCCTTTGGCTACGGAAAAATTTTATCAAAAAAATATGTAAATATCTAAATTAGATTTTGCAAAAAAAGATAAAAAAATCAAAAAAATAAAAACACAAGCAGATTAAGGTAAAAAAAGATTTTACAAAGATAAAAATTGCAAAAAAAAAAATTGGCGGATAAAAGATGAATAAAAATTGCAAGAAGTTTTATATTTTGTTTTGATTTTTGTGGCGTGAAGTTTTGTGTGAGTTTGTGGAAGTTATGGAAAATTTTTGTGTAAAGAGTTTTGTAAAAAATTGCAAAAAAAAAAAAAATGCGAAAAAAAAAATTAGAGAAAATGCGGGAGGAAACTTATAAGATTCTATCAAGCAAAATCTTAAAATAAGTGATAAATATAGTGGCTTATCAGTGGTCGGAGTAGCGGGATTCAAACCCACGACCTCACCCACCCCAAGGGTGCGCGCTAATCAGGCTGCGCCATACTCCGTGCAAAAGATGCAAAAAACATTTGCAAAATGACTAAAATCCCACAAAATCTAAAAATCCTTGCTTGGTATCTAAATACTTGGAATCCAAAATAGTCAAATGCAAAAACGCGTATTATACAATAGTATTTGCGTATTTTTGATTTTTTGGAGTAAAATTTGATTTTGTTTAAAAAAGCGTAAAAAAATAAAATGCTCTAAGGAGACAAAATGGCGTGGTGTAATTTTTGCAAAAAGCTAAAAGTGCGTAGCACGGATTTTATTTTTATGATAATAATGTGTGTCATATTATACTTTGTGTATAAATGGCAATTTGCCTCCATACAAGAGGAGCAAGCCCAAAAAAAAGCACAAAAAGAAGCCACCCAACAAAAGCAAAAAGAGCAAGAGCAGTATCTAGAGCAAATACGACAAATGCTAGACTCTATGTGTCAAAATGGCGATAAGCAAGCCTGCGAACAACTCCAAAAACACCAAGAAGCAAAATCTGAAGAGATGCAATCAAAAAAGTAAAATCCAAAGCAAAATCAATGGGGAATAAAATCCTTAAAGTTTTTGTGTATAATGTGAGGGCGTGTAAAATCTCTAAAAAAAGATTTTGCATAAAAAGGGCAAAATCTAAAAACCCCAAAAACACTTCAAAATCTCCAAAAAGGCAAAAAATGGCGATGAAAAATCTGCAAACAAAACTAGCAAAACAATCCTATAAAACCTTGCAAAAAATTTCATACACAAACCAAGCAAAACTAATGCTTACCATAGTATTTGTAAGTGTTTTTGGACTTAGCGGGTGCTTTGGATATAAAGCACTGCCAAGTGTAAAAAACAATCCTGAAAATCCCACTCCGCAGAAGTGTCCAAAAGTCCAGCAAATAGTAATCGGGCTTTTAGATGACACTCCTTGCGAGGACTGCGCTCAAAAAGACGGCATAAAAGAGCTAGAAAAGCCACCGCTCACAAAAGATTCTAAAAAATCCAAAACCCCCGCGCAAGAATCAAACACAGATGAATCTAGCCAAAGTGAGCCAAACCCCACTAACAATGCGCTAGGAATCACCCAAGATGAAGCCGAGCAAGCACTTCTAGCAGGGCTAAATGACTTATGCCAAGAGCTAGAGGAAATGTATGTAGTAAGCCTGCGATATGGAAGTGATTTGGTGGAGAGCACTTCTAAGGGGACATTTGTCGCTACAAGCATAAAGCAAGCTAGCGTAAAGCTAGAGCTAGAATTTATCCCTGATTTTTTTAATGGCGAACGAAAGCGGTTTAGCGCGAGGGCAAATGCACAAATGGAAATCAAAAGCAAAAAAGTGCTAGAAATCGGCAAACGCATAAGTATAGAACCAAAGGACAAAGCATATCTAGTGCGCAAAGCTATGGACTCTGCGATAAAAGAAATATCTAAAGGCATAAAAAGGGCAAGTGCTTCTAGCCAAAATCCTAGCTCAAGTCCTACCAAAGCAACCACTAAGCGAGCTAACAAGAAAAAAAGCAAGTAAATTCTGTAAAATAAGATTTTGGCAAGATTTTAACGAAATTTTTGCAAGTAAATATAAAATAAATAAAAGGCTTAGATTCTATGAAAAACATTTTTTTTGCTATTTTTTTGGCTTCTTTTTGTGCTGTGGATTTTGCCCCTGCCAAGCAAACCACAAAGCAAACACAACTACGCAAAAAACCACAACCAAACGCCACTGCAACACCACAAAATATGCAGGCGTTTATCGTTCATTGTGAGCGGTGCATTATCCACATTTCTTTTGATGAAGTCGAAATCGCACGGCTAAAGCGAGAATTTGGCGAAATAGGATTTTATGAAGTGGTTGATGATATAAACTACCACAATGCTAAGCTATGGGACTATGCTCGCGCAAATGGCATAGAAATTGAGCATATCGAGCCTAGTGAATATGGCTTTGTCGCATTTGCAGATATGACGCTAAATACTAGCGAAAACAAGCGCACGCATTGGATGTATCTAAAAGATAGATTCCCTCAAAAAATAGAATACCTATCCAATCCTAGAGAGGAAATAAACGAATACTTTAGCCTCTCTATGCAAAAGTCATCGCAAAAGTGATTTTTGCATAAATATTACATAAAATCCATTTTTTGTAATGTTTTCTATTTTTGTAAAAATGATTCTTTAAAAAAAAGCAAAAGAAAATAATACGATTTTTACCAACAAATCCTAAAATCTAAAAAACACGCAATTTATAAAACACCTAAAACACAATTTGTAAGTTGCTTATTTCTTTGTGATGTCTAGCTATATCAGTAAATCTATGTCGAAAGGTTTTAAACTTTTTGGCAAGATTGGCACACAGCTCTTGAAATCTCTCGCGTGAGAGTGCGCTAGCAGCATCTATGCAGACTTCCAAAAACATCTCTTCTTTTGTGCTATGAAGCGCGTCTTTGAACTCATCAAAATACATTTTGACTTCTTCTTCCTCTTTTTTCTTTTTTTGTAGCTCTTCTTGGATTTGGATAAGTAGCTCTCCCAAATCGTGCATAGAAAGCCCCAAAAGATAGCCTTTTTCAAAGCCGTTTGAAATATTCAAAATCTGCTTAATAAGCTCAATTTTTTCTTGACTATTATCATAATACACACGATAAGTTTCTTCTAATTCTTTAGGCATATAGTCTCGCACGATATGCAGCTTCATACACGCGATTTCATAGATTTGGCTTAGGTATTTTTTGTCATTTGAACGAGTATATATGTCTTTTAGCTCTATTAGATTGTCTTTTTTGTCGTAGTAAAATTTCAGTAGCGTTTGTGCTTCCTCTGCAGGAAGTGTGCTTAGATTTCGCTCTAGGGCTTCTAGCCATAGCTCTTGGAGCTGACTTCGCTTGATTCTCATCATTTTTTCTAGCTTAGCGATTTTGGTGTGCTTTGTTTTCATAAAAATCACTTCTGCAACTTCTCGCACACTATAATTCTCTATGTATTCATCAAGCATTTCATAGATTTTGACATTATCTTGCTCGATAATTTGAGCAAGCTCTAAGGGGATTTGGAGATGTTGCAAATCCTTTCTTTGCACTTCTTTGGGGGTTTGGGGAATAATGTCGATTTGCTTTTTTGCTTGGTAGAGAAACTCTTTGGTTTTTTCCTCATAGTCGCGCAGAATTTGCTTGTCATTCATTGAAGCGATTTGCTCTTTTGTGTAGCCTTTGGATTTGAGATAAGAAGTCATTAGATTTAAGTCGTGGCTTGATAGCATTTTTTTCCTTATAGATTTTGCTTTTTTAAGCGCGTAAAGGATTTATTTGTGCAAAAGGCTAGCACATTGCATTTGAGATAAAAATAACCAAAATTTTATCAAATAAATGCTATATTTCTACGATATTTTTAGCTTTTGCAGATTTTTGCAAGACTTTTGCAGACTTGAAGTAGCAGCAAAATCTCGTGCAATCTAATGTGGCTATCAAGGAGAGAAAATGGCACAAAACACACAAAAACAAATAGCGGAGTTAGATTTTAGGCGGTTTCGCAGACTAAGAAGTAGCGAGATATTGCGTGATTTGGTGCGTGAGACGCATTTGAGGGTGGGAGATTTTATCTATCCGCTTTTTGTGGTGGAGGGAGAGGGGATAAAAAATGAAATAGCTTCTATGCAGGGGGTGTATCAAATGAGCTTAGACATACTGCTAAAAGAATGCAAAGAGCTAGATTTGCTAGGGCTTCATAAAGTGCTACTTTTTGGGATTGTAGAGCAAAAAGATGAAGTAGGTAGCCAAGCCCTAAACCCGCAAAATATCGTGTGTGAAAGTGTGAGGGCTATCAAAAAGGCATATCCACATTTTTTGGTAAGTGTGGATTTGTGCTTTTGTGAATACACTAGCCACGGGCATTGCGGAATCCTAGAATCAAATCAAAGCCAAAATCCAAGTCAAAACCCAAGTGTAGATAATGACAAAACTTTAGAGATTTTAGCCAAGCAAGCTATCAATCTAGCAAGTGCAGGAGCGGACATCATCGCTCCAAGTGCTTCAATGGACGGAATGGTGCGCTCTATTCGAGCAGGACTAGATGGTGCTGGCTTTGCAAATACACCTATTATGAGCTATTCTACGAAATTTGCAAGCGCGTATTATGGACCATTTCGTGATGTAGCTCAGTCTGCTCCTAGCTTTGGAGATAGGAAATCCTACCAGCAAGACATAGCCAACCGCAAAGAAGCAATCAATGAAAGTCTAACCGATGAAGCGGAGGGAGCGGATATTTTGATGATAAAGCCAGCATTGGCGTTTTTAGACATTGTGCGAGATGTGAGAGAGCGGACACTACTGCCACTAGCTGTGTATAATGTCAGTGGCGAATATGCTTTAATGCAAGCAGGCAAAAACGCAGGCGTAATCGACTATGATAAAATCGTGCTAGAAACGCTTGTAGGATTTAAGCGAGCGGGAGCAGACATTATCATCTCCTATCACGCAAAAGAAGTTGCACAAATGCTAGCAAAATCCAAAATCTAGGATAAAACTAAAAAATGACAAAAAATAAAAAATCAAACGCAAAATCTAGCAACGCAAAAACTAGCAAAAAAACTGAAAAAAAATCTAGCAAAAAATTTGGCGCAAAATCTAGTGTAGAAAAAAAATCACAAAAAGAACAAAAAGCGATTCGACTAAATGCCTACATAGCGCGACATTGCCCTTACTCTAGGCGACAAGCAGATGAAATCATCGCTAGTGGACGCGTAAAAATAGGGCGCAAGATTGCCACACTAGGAGAAGTGCTAGTAGGTGGGGAGAGAGTATTTGTCGATGGGAATTTGGTGCGCGAAAGAAGCGAAGCACACTTTAGCGCAATAGTCTATCACAAGCCAAAAGGCGAGCTAGTAAGCAGGGTGGATTCTCGTGGTAGGCGAGTGGTTTATGATGGACTAGGAAAGAAGTTTAGGCATTTTACACCTGTTGGCAGGCTAGATTTTGCAAGTGAGGGAGTGCTAATCCTAAGCGACTCAAAAACCGTGATAAACGCACTAAGTGGCAGTGATTTGGAGCGAGAATATATCCTAAAAATCGATTCTAAAATCTCGCCAAAAATGCTAGAAGCTATGCAAGATGGACTAAGCCTAAAAAACGCAAAAGCAGGTGGACATCGACTTAGCAAGATTATCTCTATGGATTTTGCACCATTTTCTAGCGTGCAGATTATCAAAAATACGCACGCTTTTTCGCGACTAAAAGTAGTGATAAATGAGGGGCAAAATAGAGAACTTAGGCGATTTTTTGCGCATTTTGATGCTAAGGTGCTAGACTTGCGGCGCGTTCGGTTTGGATTTGTCCATCTAAATGCTTTGCCCGTTGGTAAGTCTCGCTTTTTTAGCAAAGATGAATACAAAAACTTGAAAGAGTTTATGAAGTCAAAAAAATATCTATAAAATTTTATTGCTTTTTTTTTTGCAAAAAAAATGCGTATTTTTGAATCTATGGTAGTAAAGCGGACTATGAAAGCGACTGCAAAATTTATAAACTCAAAAAAGCAAGATTTACCCTGTCATCACACAAACGACAAGGTAAAATCTAAAAGGGCAACAAAAAGTAAAACCCTCTTTAAGAATTGCTAAATCACCGCAGCATTTAGCGATATGCAGGCTGGAATCTTAGAGATTTCTTCCATTACAGATTTGGGAGCTTCTTCATCGATAAGAATTACAGCGAGCGCTTCACCTTTTGCATTTCTAGCCATACGAAAATCCCCGATATTGATTCCGTGATTACCTAGTATTTGCCCTACACTTCCCACTACACCTGGCACATCGGTGTTTTTGAAAAATATCATTCGCCCCTTTGGCTCAAAGAGAATCTCAAATCCATCTATCTCGCTAAGACGGACGACTTTGTCCTCAAACACCGTTCCACTCACACTTAGGCTACCTTTGCTAGTGCTAGCAGTGAGGGTTATTAGATTTTTATAAGAAGTAGATGATTCTTTGGTGGATTTTATCACTTCTATACCGCGCTCTTTGGCGATAAATGGCGCATTTACATAATTGATTTTGTTATCAAGAGATGGCTTTAGCGCACCCACTATCGCATAAGTCTCTAGCGCGTCAATATGGCTACTAATCTCGCCTTGTGTAGTGATTTTTAGCGAGGTTATCGCTCCTTTGTCGATTTGGGCTATCAAAAATCCCATTTTTTGCATAAGCTCGGCATAGCACGCGGCAAAATCAGGGACATTTGCACCTTTTGTGGGGAGGTTTAGCGCGTTTGGATATGCAGCTCCTCGCGCAGCCTGCATAGCAGCTTGTGCTGCTTGGATAGCGATTTGCTCTTGGGATTCTAGTGTGTTTGCACCGATATGTGGCGTTACATAGACATTTGGCAAATCTAGTAGCTTGCAAGTAGTGCCGGGCTCTTTGTCAAAGACATCGATTCCAGCCCAGCGGATTTTGCCACTCTTACACCCAGCATATAAATCATCTTCGTTGTATAGCCCGCCTCTAGCGCAGTTTATCAGCACTACTCCGTCTTTCATTTTGGCGATTTCTTTTGCCGTTATCATATTTTTTGTTTCGGCATTTTTGGGAGTGTGGATAGTGATAATGTCACAAGAGAGAATCTCATTAAAATCTTTTGTGTATTTGATTCCCAAATCTGTGGCTTTTGATGGCAAGATATAAGGGTCATAAGTAATGACTTCCGCTTCAAATGCTTTGGTGCGGATTCCCACGCGTGAGCCGATATTCCCAAAACCTATGATTCCCACTTTTTTGCCCTTTAGCTCTGTGCCATACCAATCCTCACGCTTCCATTTGCGCTCATCTTTTAGCTGATGATTTGCGCTTGGAAAATTGCGAATCGCACTTAGGATATGAGTCATCGTTAGCTCAACTGCTGCGATTGTATTTGCGGTAGGGACATTCATCACTACGATACCTTTATAAGAGCAGGCTTCTATATCGACATTATCCACGCCCACGCCCGCTCGCACGATAGCTTTTAGGTTTGGCACACTGCTCAAAAACGCATCGCCCACGCCCGTAGAACTCCTAGTGATAGCCACATCTGCTTCGCTTAGATGTTTTAGTAGCTCATCTTTTGGCAAGCTAGCTAGATTTAGCATTTCTATGTCGCTTTCATTTGATAGTAGCTGCAAACCTTTTTCGTGGATATGGTCGCATACAGCGATTTTGTATTTGCTCATTTTAGATTCTCCTTTTGTGGTTTTGTGGTGGATTTGGTAGAACTATTGATAAGTGAATGGAATCTCATAATATCGCAACTCTTGTATGAGATTTGTCGCTTTTTTGTGTTCTTTTGGCAGATAGACGATTATGTCGGTGGAGTTATGGTTTTTGCTATATGCAAAGTGGATATTTTGCGCCTTAAAAACTTCATTTAGGCAAGCTAGATAGTAGGGGTTTATCGCGGTGATTAGGAGTTTTTGAGGCACGGGGGGTATGTCTGGATTTATAAAATCTACAAACACTTCAAATTCTTGTGCTGGGTAGGTGTAGGATTTTCTAAAGTTTTTGGCATTATCAAACCAATGCTCAGAAGTATCTTCGGGGGATTTTGCGATAGGTGCTTCGTTGAAAAACTTAAGCACAATGCCATTTTTTGATAGATTTTCTTTGTAGTGGGATAGCCACGCTAGAGAGCCGCCCACGATAGTCCCTATGAGCGCAATCCCACCTAAGACATATCTACCTTTCATCACTCTCCCCTTTTTGCTATGTTGTCATAAAAGCTAGCAAATCTCATAGCTTTTATGCACTTGCGCCCCTATCACAAAATTTGGGGCTTTTATTTTCCTTGTATTTTGTTTTTTAGCTTATCGCCTAGTGTCATTTTGTCATCATTGGCACTATTGGCATTGAAAGCCTTTAGTTCATCTTTTTGTTTTTGTCTATCTAGCTTTTTGACAGACACTCGGATTCTATTTTTGTCGATAGACAAAAGCACTCCCTCAATCTCATCGCCCACTTTTAGCTCTTCTTTTTTGACAGGATACAAATCCTCGTTTTTGATAAGCGCGTCCATACCATCTACTTGGATAAACACGCCAAAATCCTTAATATCAATCACTTTGCCTTTTAAAACCTCATCAATTTTGTGCTTTTTGGCAAAGTTTTGTGCTGGGGATTCTTCTAGGGCTTTTTTGCTAAGCGTTACGCGCTCATTTGCAGTGTCTATTTTGATTATGCAGACTTCGACTTCATCGCCCACTTTTAAGTGCTCCTTGCATTTTGAGCCCTTTTCCCAAGATAAGTCTTCATTATGCAAAAGTCCATCAACCTCGCCAAGACTGACAAACGCACCAAAATCCGTAATGGTGGCAACTTTGCCCTTGATAATGTCATTTACTTTGTGTGATTTGGCAAAATTAGCAAATGGCTTTGGTAGTAGATTTTTGAGAGAAACGCGAAGCCTGCGTGATTTAGTATCTATCTCTATGATTTCGACATCAATTTCTTGCCCTACTTTTAGTTGCTCTTCAGGGTGCTTGATGCTCTTGTCCCAAGAGATTTCAGAGATATGCAAAAAGCCCTCTACATCATTGCCAATGTCTACAAACGCACCATAGGGCTCAATATTTGTAACCACAACCTTGATAGCATAGCCTTTTTGCAATTCTTTTTGCACTTCTTGCCACGGGTCTTGGCTAACAGCTTTTATAGAAAAAGATAAACGCTTCTTTTCCTCGTCAAATTGGACGACTTTCACAGAAACTTTATCGCCCTCTTTGTAGAGTTTTGAGGGGTTTACAGGTCCTCTATGGCTTATCTCACTATAATGCACTAGCCCCTTTACCCCCTCAACTTCGACAAACATACCAAAGCTAGTGATAGAGCGGATAACCCCCTCATAGACTTTGTCGTGGTCTTTTAGTTTTTGCAAGCCCTCTGTCTGCCTCGCATCATCGATTTCAAAAAACCTCTTGCGAGATACAAGTATGCTATTTTCATTTGGTCGCACATCGGTTATGCACACCCTCACTCTTTGCCCCACCGCTTTAGCAGGGTCTCTAAACGCAGAAGCGTATTTTGGCATAAAATAGTCTATACCATCGGATTCTACGATGAAACCACCCTTGTTTTTGCGCGTGATTTTGCCATCTACAACACTATCTTTGAAATTCTCTCCTAGCTGTTTTATCTTGGCTTGGATTTTGCCAATCTTAACTGCTTTTTTGTGTGAGATATTGGGTCGCTCCCCTCTGCTAGAGGATACAAACACTTCTATTTCATCGCCTTTTTTTAGGCTGATAGTCCCCGAAGTGTCAGCCACTTCGCCTAAACCTAAAAAGCCCTCTACTTTCTCTCCCACATCGACAAGCACCCCATCTTCGCGCACGGCGATAACCTTGCCGATTTTTATTTGTCCTTTTTCCTCTTTCCTTTCACTCTCTTCAAGCAGTCTTGCAAATTCTCCGTTATCTTCGACATCATCTAGGATTTTTAACATCTTAACCTCTTAATCTTAAAAAATGTTTGGCATTATAACCTAGCTTGGCTTGAAAAAGCCTTAATTTATGCCAAAAGTTTGCTTATACTGTTGCAAAATTGATTCCAAAATGTGCAAAATGCCCTAAAAGTGCGCCAAAAATAACAATTTTATGTGTGATTTTCTAAATATTTTTAGTATTTTTGTGGAATTTTATAAAGTTTTGTAGAATTTTTGTCAAGCAAAATCACAAAAAGCGCAAAGAAAAGCGCAAGCCTAAAATCTAAAAAATCTAAGAATCGCAAAAATAGCTTTTAGATTCTTAGATTTTATCTTTTTACACCAAGTTTTTTCGTCTGTGCGAGCAGACAGCTTGCATCATAGTATGATAGCGTGGTAGGGTAGCTATACACTTCGCCACGCGAAATATCTATCCGCGCAATCGTCTGATAAATCAAATCTTTGTAAATCCCCTCAAACACGCACGGGCTATCATCTATACTTCCGTCAATGTAAAAAATCCTCTTCTTTGTTGGCAAATCATACCAATCCATAATAAAATGATACCCCGAGCTTACCTCCAAGCTAGTTGTATAATCCGTGATAATGGGGTAAGTCTCCTCCCTGCAATAATACATTCCGTCATAATTCACACACGATGATTGGTCTATCATTTTTGAGGGCACATAAGACACACTTGAAGTGGGTATGGTTTTGGTAAGTTTTGTAAGGCTTATAAATACGATATTTCTAGCCTTTTTGCGCGGAAGCTGTCCTTGTGCATATAGTGCAGTAAAGCCCTGCTTAGATAGCTCCTCCATTACAAAAGGCACATACGAAGCGGCAAGCAAATCTCCCTTTTGATAAGCGATAATCGTGGGTGCGTGTGGATTGAAAAGATAGTTATGCTCTTTTGATGAGAGGTATTGCATTTGCACAAAATTCCCCGAACAGCCACTAAAACCAAGCATAAGTAGCCCAGCACAGCCAGCAGCACGAGCTAGAGTAGAGATTGTGCCAAGTCGTAGTCCAAATCGTAGCTTTTGTGGCTTAAAAAAAATCCGCCTAAAGAGATTTAGGAAAAATGTAGCGATATGTTGCAGGTTGTAATCACGCACGAGATTCTCCGCTATTTTGTGTTTGTATTGTGTTTTTTTTGGGTTTTGCCAAGACTTTTGTCCAAGATCTTCTCACAAAAATTCAAAAAGCAAAATACATTCCTAAATAAATGACATTTTCTTTAAGAAAAATACTTGTGCTATAATTTTGCAAAAACATAAAGGCAATATAAAAAGTCCCAAAGCATTCCAAAAGGCAAGGCGTGATAAGTCAAGCAAGCATACAAAATCTAAAAAACTACATAGACATTGTCGAAATCATCGGCAGCTATATTGAGCTAGTGCCTGATGGCAGTGGGTTTAAGGCATTATGCCCCTTTCATAGCGAAAAAACTCCTAGCTTCAAGGTGTCGCCACAAAAGGGCATATACTTTTGCTATGGAGCGTGTGCAAAAGGCGGAGATGCGATAAACTTTGTAATGGAATATGAACACTTAGGCTACAAAGAAGCGATTGAAAAAATCGCTGATATGTGTGGATTTACCCTAGAATACGACAACAAAAAAGAAATCAAAAAAACCGACACGCTAGAGAAAATCGCGCAATTTTATGCCCAAAATCTATCCAAATCGCCCTTACACCTAGACTACCTAAAACAACGCGGTATAGATGAAAATCTAATCAAAACTTTTTGCTTGGGCTACTGTCCTACAAGTGCGCAAAATCTAGGTTTTGCAAACGCAAATGGATTGGATTTTAGGGAATTGCTAGAATATGGTGTGCTAGGCAAGAGGCAAGATTCTAGCAGTTCAAGCCACGCAAGAACGCAAGGTGTCTCAAATACTCAAAATAGCACAGGGCTAAGAGCAAATGAGCGAATGTATGCGAGATTTAGCGATAGAGTGATTTTCCCTATACACTCGCCAAATGGTAAAATCGTAGGATTTGGCGGGCGCACGCTAAATGACACCGCAGTCAAAGAGGGAAAAATAGGTAAATATATCAATTCCCCCCAAAGCACGATTTTCAATAAATCAAAGCTACTATATGGCTACCATATCGCAAAAAGCGCGATTTTTAAGCGCAAGCAAATCATCATCACAGAGGGCTATCTAGATACGATAATGTTACACAAAGCAGGTATCACAAACGCCGTAGCCACGCTTGGCACAGCACTCACAAAAGAGCATATACCACTGCTTGATAAAGGTTCGCCCCAAATCATACTAGGCTTTGATGGAGACAAAGCAGGGATAAATGCTGCCTTTAAGGCTTCTAAACTACTTGCCCCACTTAGCAAAAAGGGCGGAGTAGTGATTTTCCCAAATGGTGCAGACCCTGCTGATATGGTAGCACAAGGCAGGATAAACGAGCTAGAGCAGATTTTTGCCTCGCCCGCGCCTTTTATAGAGTTTTGCTTTAGGCATATCATAGAAGCGCACGACATAGAAAAAAACCCACTTCAAAAAGAGGACGCCCTCAAAGAATCTAGCGAGTTTTTGCACTCACTTAGCCCACTAATGCAAGAGGAATATGTAGGATTTTTAGCAAATCTTTTGCATATCCCACAGCGACTTATCACTACCAAGTATGACAAAGGTGCGCTAATCAATCTCCAAAACACAAAATCCAAAATCTACAAAAACACCGCCGTGCTAGAATCTAGCGGGGATAGACTAGAGCGACTTATACTGCGCTATATGCTAGAAAATGAGAGTTTGCTAAATCGTGCACTAGATTTTATTGATGTGCGGATTTTTGTGGATTATAAAGAGGCTTTTGAGGCATTGTGTGCGGATAACAAAAATCACCCACTGCTTCTAGGAATCGCGCTAGACCCTTTGCCTTTGCGAAATGATGATGAGGGGAAAGGATTTGAAGAAGAGCTAAAATATTTTATTAGGCGATATTTGGAGCGAGAGCTAAAGCTAGCCACAGATATATCACTTATCACGCGACTAAGGAGCAAAATCGCCAAGCTAAATAAAGGCGAGCTACAAACGATATGAAAATCTAATAAAGCAAAATCCCGCAAAACTAGAATCTATCAATGTTTAGGGCAAAAATAAAAGGAGGATTTTAGGCAATGAGAGCATTGGCACTATTTAGCGGTGGCTGTGATAGCCTCATCTCTATGAAGCTACTTACTATGCAGGGCATAGAAGTCATCGCACTTCATTTCAACATAGGCTTTGGTGGCAACAAAGACAAACTAGAATACTTACGCAACGCAAGTGCGCAAGTAGGGGCTAGACTAGAAGTAGTGGATATAAGAAAGCAGTTTTTTGATGAAGTGCTTTTCACTCCCAAATACGGCTATGGCAAATACTTCAATCCCTGCATAGACTGCCACGCAAATATGTTTGCCAATGCGTTTTATCTGCTAGAATCTTTTGGGGCGAGCTTTGTAGTGAGCGGAGAGGTGCTAGGACAGCGACCAAAATCACAGCGCAAACAAGCACTAGACCAAGTGCGAAGCCTCGTGCGAGAAGTAGGCAAAAAAGATAGCGAGAACACAGATGATAGAGAGGGAAAATCTAGTGGGCGATTTGATAAGATTTTGGATACAAAAGGCGATGGGGTAAATAAACCAAAATCACTAGATGAGCTACTTTTGCGCCCTATGAGTGCAAAGCTACTACCTCCTAGCTTTCCTGAAAGGGCAGGCTGGGTAGATAGAGAGAAGCTACTAGATATAAGCGGGCGGGGACGCACTAGACAGCTAGAAATGGTAAAAAAATGGGGGTGGAAGCATTATGAAAATCCGGGCGGGGGCTGTTTGCTAACTGATATAAGCGTAGCAAAAAAGCTAAAAGACTTAAGTGCGCATAGAAAAATGCTACTCCAAGATAGCACCATAGTCAAAGTCGGGCGGTATATGGTTTTGCCAAATGGTGCTCGTGCTATCATCGGGCGCAATGAGAGTGAGAACACCAAGCTAGATGAGCCAAATCCCTCTATGGAAAAAATAATCCTGCTAGAATCCATAGGACCTTTAGGATTGGTAGAAAAAGACGCAAGCAAAGATGACAAAATCCTAGCAGCTCGCATAACTCTAGGCTATGCCAAAAATGATAAAAACGCGCAAAATAAAGAAAATAACGATGAAATATCGCCACCACCACAAAATCAAACCCAAATCGCACAAAAAGTCAAAATAGGCGAAGAGGTTTATGAAATCCTGCCATATCCAAAAGAAAAAGCTAGAGAATTTTTGCTACTAAAATAAAATGCTTCATTCTAGTTTGGATTTAGGATTTTGTGCCTACCGCAAAATCCTAAAGCATAAAAATCTTAAATAAAATCCCAAAAATCCACACTTCTATAAAAAAAATGTCTTAGAAACGCAAAAGCACGATTTTACACATAGCTTGGAGCGTCATTGGCAAAATACACCAAATCCCCCTCGCCTACCATTCCTTTTAGCACATTTTCTAGCTGTGTCTTTTCTCGTAGTTGGACTTTGCGCGTGTGGTGGAGATATGAAGCAATAAGTCTAGAATTTTGCTCGCCTGTTATTATTGCTAAGTCAAATGTAGAATCTATCGCCTTTGCTAGCGTGATATTTGACTCCTCATCACTTTCTATAAGCCCGGGCGTAACGATGACTTTGCGCCCTTTGTATTGTGAGCAAAGATAGATTCCCTCCAAGATTCCATTTAGATTTCCATTAAACCCATCATCAATGATTGTTTTGCCATTTGAGATAGATAGATTTAGCCTATGCTCAATAGGCGTTAGGGTTTTTACAAGTTTTTTTAGAGAATCAATATTGATAGAAAACTCCCTAGCTAGCAAAATCGCCGCAGCGATATTATCGACATTAAACCTCCCCAAAATATTGGTTTTGAAGTTTACCCACTCCCCATCGATTTCTAGCTCAAACTTTGTATTCTCCAAAGTAGCCTCGATATTTCGCACCTTTGGTGGATATGTCTGCACGATACGCTTTAGCCTCGCATCTAGCTTTGGTAGCTCGTTTTTTTGGTAGATAAACACTTTGCGCAATCGCTCGGATTCTAGCAATTCATACTTGGTTTTTGCCACTTGTTCTATGGTTTTAAAATACTCAATATGTGCTTTGCCGATTTCGCCTATGATTCCGTATTGTGGATTTAGAAAGGTGGCGATTTGAGAAATGTCGCCCTTTTGTCTAGCACCTGCTTCAGCGATATAGACATCTGTGCCAAAGGCTAGATTTTGGTTTATATCCATAACGATACCCTTAAAGGTATTCACACTTCGAGGCGTGCAGTAGGTGTTGTATTGGGATTGCAAAATCTGAAAAAGAAAGTTTTTGATACTTGTCTTGCCAAAGCTCGCTGTTATCATTACGATTTTAATCCCGCTCATCATTGAGAGTTTCTCTTTTGCTAGAGCGACAAAGTTGCGCATAAGCACTGCTTCATACACCTCACAAATCACAAATGAAAACACAAGCGGCATAAGCCACAAGAAATATAGCTCGTCATTGTAGATATAAAAAAGAACTTCATTTAGCCCTGCAAAAGCCGCAGTAATGATAAACGAACGCCACACCCTGCGAGTAAAAACCACACGCTTATCAAGCCTACTAGCCCAATAAATAAGCATAGGCAAATACACCACATACAAATAAATATAAAAAATCAGCTTCTGCCCAAAATGAAAACACACGATAAATGCAGCGATAGGCAAAACAAAATACTTCAAATGCCAACTAAATCTATGATGCTTAGTAAGCACTCGCCAAGGGTTGTAGTTGTACCACTGAAGCAAAGAAATAGAATAATAAAAAATAGCAAGGATAAACAACACTCTAGAGATAAAATCCAAAATATCAAACAACATTTATACTCCTAATTTTTGTGTGATTTCATTGTGTAATTTTGCCAATTTTTTGTTTAGTTTGTGTATAGGTTTTATCTTTGTGGCGTAAAATCAATCATTTTTTATGTCCTTTTATTTTATGTCTTTTTATGCTCTTTTATGTCCCAAGCACTTCTTAAGTCCGCACTTCATCGCAAAATCACAAAATCTTGCAGGGTAGATAGAGTGGATTTTGCTTGCTTCTGTGTTTGTTTGGATTCTAGCTCTTTTTGTAGTTGCGTGGATTGTGGTTGTGCAATTTGCGATTGCGTAGAATGGGCAAGAGAATTTGCATTATTTGTAAAATCTTTTGCCAAATTATCTTTTGTCAAATCCAAAAACTCCAAAATCTTTTGTTCTTGTTGCGCCCACTTTGTGCTATCCACTTCGCTAATGACTAGGTTTTCTACCTCGCCTCTAGCAGGTCCTATCCATAGCTCGCCCACAAACTCTAGCAATCTCTCTTCATCACCTAGTGCGTAGTTTTCTACCTCGCCATTTTCTAGGTTTTGGGTGCTACCGATTATGCCTATTTTATCTGCGCTTGCTTTGGCAAATTTGCGATAGCCCACGCCCTGCACCCTGCCCTGCGCGATGATATGTAAGATTTTCATTTGTGCCTCATTTTGAGATTGCGCTCTTGCAGACTCTCTCATCATTTTGTGCGTATTATACATTGTTTGGATAGTCCTTGCCTGATTTTTGGCTTGATTTTGGGCGTTTGGATTTTGCGCTAGGAAAAAATAATGCCCTCCTTTGCAAACACAAAATTTGCTATTTTTCATAAGAGAGTGGATTTTGCGCCCGCTTGAAAGTGGCGTAGCAGTGTCCTCATCGCCCCAAAAAATACTTGTAGGCTTTTCACATTTGCGAAATATCTCGCTAAAGTCCTCATTTACGATATTTTTAAAGATTTCATACATTATGGGGCTTAGATTTTGCGCATCTTTTGAGCGCAAAAATGGCAGGCGAATATGAGCGATTTTTGCTAGTTTGGCAATGGCGATTTTTGTGCGCACTTTTAGTGGCTTTGGTGTAATGATTCCAGCCGAGCTAAGCAAGATAATCTCACGCGCTTCTTCAAGCAATACCGCGACTTTGCCACCATAGCTATGCCCCACAACGATATGAGGGACAATATCTAACGAGTGTGCAAACAAAGACACAATCTTTGCATAATCGTGTGTGCTTAGTAGCACTTCATTTGGACTTTTGCCAAAGCCGGGCAAATCTATGTAGAAATGATTGTATTCCAAAAACACATTTTCAAAGGCTTTGCGCATTAGTTCTTTGTTGCTCCCCCAGCCGTGCAAAAAAATGATATTTTTGGATTCTTTAGATTCTTGTGTAAAATCTTGTGTGGAAGTTGTAGAATAAGTGTTGGGATTTGTATTTGATTGCGTGTTTGGTTTTGTATTTGTGTGGATTTTGGCAGGGATTTTTTCATAGCTTATGCCAAACTTTACTCCATTATACACCACTTCGCGCAATGCCATTTCTGCCCTTTTTGCGTTTTTGTTTAGCTTAGATTTTGGTTATTTGCCTTTAGTCTTGCGGATATGCTCGACATAGGCGTAAGTTATTGGGATATTTTTGTTTCTAGGTAGGTGGATAGATTCTAGTGCTTTTTCTAGATTGTCAAAGAGATAGTTTGCTAGACTTCCGGGGATTGGGTTTATCTCGTTTAGATAGATTTCATCATCTATCACAAAAAAATCACACCGAATCAATGCCCCCTCAAATACTTTTCCATAAATGATTTTAAATGCCTCTTGCAAGCGGGATTCTAGCTTAGAATCTATTTGGGCTTTGGGGGCATTATCCGTGCGAGAAAAATCCAAATATTTATCATTAAAATCTAGCAAATCTTTTTTGCTTGGCTCTTCGACTTGAGAAAAGATAAAAGTATTTTTTACTCCATCTTTTTCGCCCAAAAATCCTGCTAGATTATACTCTCTCACGCCTTTATAAAACGGCTCGACAATCACGCTATCATCAAGCTCAAATGCAGAATCTAGCGCGTATTCTACCTCACTTTGTTTGTTCACTATGGCTATGCCTATGGAGCTACCAAGTCTTGCGGGCTTAATGATGAAAGGATATGGAAACGCAATAGGCTTACTCCCATCCAAAATGTAAGGCAACTCATCTCTATGGTAGCGACAAAAAGGTAGGGTTTTTACACGCGATTTATCTAGCGAATCGACATAGATTTTGGTTAGGATTTTATTAAAGCTAATAACACTTGCTTCGATTCTAGGACCGATAAAAGGGATTTTGTAAAAATCAAATATGCTTGCTAGCGTGCCATCTTCGCCGTCTGCCCCGTGTATGAGGTTTAGTGCGACTCCCAAATCACTTAGTGGCTTTTGCGCCCCTAAAAATCCTTTTTCATAAAATCCACCAAGCCCAAGAAAAAGTTTTTTGCACGATTTATACTCGCCAGAGGCAAATGTCTTTGCCTGCATTTTTTCAGGTGCAATGTCATAAAAACTATGACTAGAATCCAAAAAAATAAAATGCTTGATTTTATCGCCCAACACTTTTTTTAGGCTAATAGCACTCACAATGCTAATCTCGTGCTCAAAACTCACTCCACCAAAAATGACACTCCAGCTCATATAAACTCCTTTTTGTTATTTTCGCGCTATTTACACATCGCACACGACATAAATCTAAAGCAAAATCTTGCATAAAAGCACCAAATCCACAAAACGCATAATTAAAAAATGTATGAGTATATCTAATATTTTTTGCATTTCTCTTAACCGCACCAAAAATACGAAGCGCAAAATCTAGCACAAAACCTAGTGATAAACACACAATAAAATACGCAAAAAACACGAAAAACGCCGATTTCAATTCGTAGATTTGCTTGTAAGCCAATATTTCGCAAGCGTTTTTTTAAAGATTTTAAGAATCTGCGTTGATTTTTAAATCTTGTGGATTTTGGCTAGTTTTTCTTTTTGATTCTTTACTTGGAATTTGCTTGGTGGCTATTTGGCATTATTTTTGCTTCATTTTTACCACAAAAAGTAGCGAAAAAGTCGCAAAATACGCCTAGATTTTGCAATGATTTGCAAGATAGATTAGAGATTTTAAGGACACGATGATGCGCATCACATTTGGCACAAAATACAATCAAATGATGGGGGACCAAGGGCACTTACAGCGCAAGCTAAATGACAAAAATGCCCAAATCGCTTCAGGACTAAAAATCCAATACGGCTACCAAGATGCAAGCGTATATAACCAAAATCTAAAATTTGAAAAAGAAGTAAATAATCTAGCTCAAGGCGTGGATTTAGCCGAGCACGCCCGCACTGCCACGCTAAACACAGACAAAACGCTTTCAGACCTTTCAGAGACAATGGTGCAGTTTAAAACCAAACTCATTCACGCAGCAAACGACATTCACAACACCACTTCTAGAGAGGCTTTGGCAAATGATTTGGAGAGCTTGCGCGACCACTTTTTGCGACTTGCAAACACTTCTATCGGTGGGAAATTTATCTTTGGTGGAAGTAGGACAGATAGACCACCCTTTGATGTCAAAGGAAACTACTATGGCAATGATGAAAAGCTAAGTGTGCTAGTGAGTGCGGATAATCTAGTGCCATTTAATATCACAGGAAGTGAGCTTTTTTATGGGCGGGATTCTGACAAGCACAAAATCATCACTACAAACATAAAAATGCTAAATCAATCCAAGCTAAACCCTGCGATGATGGATAGCTCAAATCGCAAAAACATAAGCGAGGAAGTCTATATCACAGCAAATGACACACTGCGTGATTTAATCGGCGATAACGATACAGATACAAGCAATGATAGCCCAGAGTATTTTTATATGCGCGGTGTGCGCTCTGATGGCTCGGTGTTTAAGGCAAAATTTGCCCTTGATAAAGCCTACGAAAACGAAGAGAGAGCGACAAAAGTGCAAGATTTACTTGATAGAATCGGCAAAGAATTTGGCAATAGTGCGATAAATAAGGTTGTCGAAGTCAGCCTAAATCAATGGGGGCAAATCGAAATCAAAGACTTAGAGGCTGGAAAATCTAGCATAGATTTTCATCTCATCTCTAGCGATGTCGATGTGGATAATGTCGATGAGCTAGCAAATATGGGAGCAAGGGTAACAAACTATATCCAAAGCGATTTTATCACAGAGAGGACACACTCTAGTATTAGTGGCGTAACAAGCAACGCAGATTTTAGATTTACCACGCTTCCTACTGCATTTATCACAAAAGACAACAAAGCCGCAGAGGCAACCACCAAGCTAGAAGATGTTTTCCCACCAAATGTATCCACACTACTCATAGAGGGCACTCGCCCAAACAATGCCGATGGCACGATAAATAATGATGAGGAAAATCCACTAGAGCCTTTGAGATTTGACATAGCGGGGGCAAACGCAGCGGATTTAGCCCGAGCGATAAAAAAGCACTTCGGTGGGGATATAGATGTGGGAATCTCTAAGGGGCGATTGTATGTCGTGGATAATAATGTGCGAAATAAATCTAGCGACTTTAAAGACCCGCCTTTTGATGGGGAGCACGGATTTTCTATCTCACTTACCACGCTTGATGAAAAAGGTGCGGAAGTAAGCGGAATCGCTAGCGACTATGGAAGCGAATATGATAGGACATTTTTCAAAGTAGAGGGCTCAAAGCTCACTTCTAGCGTATCTCAAGTGCTAGCAAATGTCGGAGGATATGCCACTGCTGATACAAGGCTATCTCAAGTAACGGGTGCAAGCATAGAGGGACAAAGCTATGTAATGAAGCTAAATGACATAAATGGCGTAATGGTAGAAGCCCGCATCGTATTTGACCCAGCTGGTGCATATATGCTTTTGCCACACCATACAGGCGGGCGAGATTATACGATTCCGCTATTTGACCCTGCAGATGAGTCCGTGTCTATAACAAAAGTAGATGACATTACTTATAGGCAGCTTATGGACGCGATGAGTATCGCGCTTATCTACTCAAATATAGATGAGCCCTCACTGCGAGCTATCGAGCCACCAAGAGGTGGCGTAGTCCAAGACACAAAAGACGCCTACACCGAGCTACTAGAGAGAGCAAAAAATATGGTAGAGCTAAAAATGTCGCCCGATGGCAAAATCCAAATCCAAGACAAACTCCGCTCTATCACGCGAATGAATATGTCTTTTTATGATTCTAGTAGCAGTGATTTTTCAGAGGACAAACTCTATCGCGATGTGGATTCTATCCGCTTAAATGCAAACAACGCGCTTATTATTGACTCTCCTGAAGTAAATTATTTCCAAGAGATAAATGAAATCATAGACGCTGTGCGCAAGGGAATCTACCGCGCAGGAGCAAAAGACACTTACAATAGAGACTTGCGCAACAAAGGCATACAAAACGCTATCGCTTCATTTGACCACCTAAGCGACCATATCGAAAAACTAATCGCGCTAAATGGCTCGCGTGGCAGGACATTTGACAATGTAATCCACCGCCACGAAGTGCTAAAAACACAAATAGAAGGACTAAAAGGGCAAAATATCGGCACAGACATTGCCGAAACTTATAATAAATTTAGCAACCTAACCACAAATCTAAGTGCGGTGATGAACTCCACAAGTCGCATAAACCAAATGTCGCTAGTAAACTACCTATAAGCGCGTAAAAATGCGAAATCACACCAATACAACAAATAGCGATGAAAAAATACATAAAGATTCTAGTGCGGATTTGGCAAGAAATATCAATATAGCATTGCTTTTTAGTGGCAATGGTAGCAACCTTGAAAATATTGTTAGATACTTTCGCCAAGATAGTATAAAAAGCGAACTAGAAAGCCTAAAAATCCAAGCAAATTTCACGCTTGCTATCTGCAACAAAAAAGAAGCCTTTGGCATCACGCGCTGTCAAAATCTAGGACTAGAATGTAGGGTTTTATCTCACAAGGATTTTGCCACTCGCTTGGAGTTTGATAATGCACTACTAGATATTTTGCATAAAAGAGAGATAGACTTAGTGATTTTGGCAGGATTTATGCGGATTTTGGGAGAAGAGATAGTATCTAAAATCCACGCTATAAATATCCACCCATCGTTTTTGCCACTCCACAAAGGCGCAAATGCTATAAAAGATAGCTACTTCTCAAGCGAGGATTTTGGTGGCGTTAGCGTGCATTGGGTAAGTAAAGAGCTAGATTCAGGGGAAATAATCCTACAAGAAAGATTACCTAAAATCAAGGGCGAGAGTATGGAGGATTTTGAAAAAAGAATCCACGCGCTAGAATACACTATCTATCCAAAAGCCATAATATCTGCACTAAAAACCATAAAGTAATTTGTCATTGCGAGAAAATCCGTAAGGATTTTTGCGATAATCTATATCTTTGTCCGTCATTGCGATATTTTACTAAAGAAACTTCACTTCGTTTGTTTTGCGTAGCAAAATCGTGGCAATCCATAGTCAAACGCGATTGCCACGCCCATTCATCATTGCGAGAATAGCGTAGTGATTCGTGGCAATCTATAAAATAAAGAAACACACAATGACACCCAATCGTCATTGCGAGCATTTGGAATCGTTAATATTCTAAATGCGTGGCAATCCAAAATCAAACACGATTGACATAGAAAATAGATTGCCACGAGAATTCACTTCGTTCATTCTCTCGCAATGACGGAAAGCATTGTCATACTTAAACGAAGCGAAGTATCCATTCCCCCTCCCTTGCGGAGGGGGCTAGGGGGTGGGTAAATCCTACCCTTGAATCTCAAGTAAAGCTAACAACTGCCAATTACGCGAATGCTCCCGCGTCATTGCGAGCGAACGAAGTGAGCGTGGCAAAACAAGCGTAGCGCAGTTTCTTTAGAAAACAAGCGTAGCGCAGTTTCTTTAGAAAACAAGCGTAGCGCAGTTTCTTTAGAAAACAAGCGTAGCGCAGTTTCTTTAGTAATCCACGCGCTTTTATCCGTCATTGCGAGACTTGACGAAGTCAAGTCGTGGCAATCTATGTCTTTTTTATGGATTACTATGTTCACTTCGTTCGCTCGCAATGACGATTGATTCTATGGATTTGTGGATTGCCACGATTCCGCACTTTCGCGCGGAATCTCGCAATGACGATTCGTGGGATTGCTTTGTGCGGCTCTGTGATTCGCCTCGCAATGATGGGGTGAGGCGTGGTGGATTACTACAAATCTGCTAACGCAAATTCTCGCAATGACAAGGGCTATGAGTTTAATGAAATTATCTAGCCCTAGATTCTAGGGCTTCTAGGGCTAAAATTCATTTTAAAAATCCGCCCTTATGCTTAGCCAAAAGTTTCTGCTTGGCAGGATTCGTTGGTATATGTTGGTGTTGGCGACAAATTCTGTGTAGGTTTTGACATCAAGCAAATTATTTACCGCAAATGTAGCCGAATAGTTTTTCAAAAACTTATAAGTAAGGGCTAAATCTACAAGCTGATAGTCTTTGTAAAAACTTCTGCCTAGCGTTGTGCGCGTGCTTTGTGTGATGATAGGTGTCCTAAAGTTCCCGCTATATCGCACATAAAAATCAAAATTCCAGATTCTGAGGCTTGGCTTAAGGGTAAATCTGTGCTCGGGCACGGCGTTTATAGGCTCGCCCGCACCACTACCACTAATGGTTTTAGAATGCGTGTATCCATAGCTCGCATCAAGCCCCACAAACCACACAGGCTTAAGCTTAAAGGTAAGCTCCGCTCCATAGATTTCTGCCTTATCAGCATTGCGATAGAATGTGCACCCCGTAGTCCCTGCAAGTGGAGAGCATTGCACGCCATCTACGACTTGTCCGCTTGCTATGGTGGAGTCTGTAACGATTTTGTTACTATAATCTGTGTAAAAACCTGTCAAAATAAGCATAGTAGGCTCTAAGTCCAATATCGCGCTTAGCTCATAGTTCCAGCTTTGCTCGGGCTTAAGGTTTGTATTCCCATAGATAGTGCTATTGCCTCTTGTGCTACTCATCTTGCCATCATAGACATAGCTTAGCGTAGGGGCTAGGACACCGCTTGCTATACCGCCCTTTAGGGTAAGCCACTGCGTAGGATTGACATTGACATAAAAGCGCGGGTTTGGCACGACAAATGAATTAAACTTATCGCTGTAATTAAGCCTTAAGCCTAAAGTGGTAGAGACATAATCATTGATGAGGTATTCACCTTCGGCAAAAATCGCGGCTTGGTGCATTCCTAGCGATTTTGCAGGTCCTGTGTAGCTAGAGTTGTTGCTCCCTCCGTGTATATGCTCAAACAAATAATACACCCCGCCATTAAAGATGATAGCACCCGCCTTGCCCAAGTCAAAGTCGTTGTTATACGCGCTTTGAAGCACTATGTCTTGATTGCGCGTAGGGTCGCTCCAATCCACACCGCTACCTTTATACGAGCCCGGTAACAAGCCATTCCAGCCTCGAGATTTGCGGTAGTCATCATAATGCTGTGCCCACAGCGTAGCGGAGTATTGCACATAAGAGCTTATTTTACCCCAATCATAATTCGTGTCATAGCTTAGCACATTATTGATTTTATAAAAATCCCTCACGCTTGTGTAGTTTTCACTCGCTGTGTTTAAGCTCCCCGCACGGACAAACATAACCTCACTATCTAAGTATATGAAGTTATGCGTATTTGGCGTGTAATTAAGCCTAAATCCCGCATTCCAATTCGTATAAGCAGTGGAGCTATGCGCATAGTATGGGTTGATATTTGGCGCGTTGGTAAATCGTTGCACATTTGCCCCTGTATAGCCAGAGTTATATCCGGGTTTATAAAAGGCATTTTGCCCACCGTCTCTAAACCCACCTCGCACATTTATAGAGAGCGTGTCTTTAATGATTGGCGTGGTTACATAGCCATTTACACCGTGCTGGTCGCCAAACACTTCTCTGTGATTGGAGATTCTGCTATCAAGCTGGATTCCCGCGCTTACTTTATCGCTATGCTTTTTGGTGATGATGTTGATAACGCCACCCATCGCATCACTTCCATAAAGCGTAGAGGCAGGACCGCGAATAACCTCGATACGCTCAATCATAGAAGGTGGCGGCATATTGGCATTTAGTGCCTCGCCAAAGCCATTAGAGCTAAAGCCCTGCGCGACATTTTGCCGCTTGCCATCAATCAAAATAAGCGTATAAGCAGAGCTAAGCCCACGCATTGAAATTTTGTTAAACCCTGTTTTATCACTCTCTACATACACACCGGGCACATCTTGCACCGCTTCGCCAATATCACGCACTGGGCGTGTGAGAATCTCCTCTTTTGGGATAATGCTAATTGAAGCTGGAGCGGTTTTTATGTCTTGCTCATAGCCACCTGCGGTTACTACCACTCTATCAAGCTGCTTTGCTTGGAGGTCGTCATATTTGCTTTCGTGTTTTATTTCCTTGTAAGATTTTTTGTGTTGTTTATCTTTTTTGTTTTTGATAGGAGGTGGGGGCTGCATATCTAGCGTATCTTGCATATCTTGGGTGGAGTTTGCTTGATAATCGCTTTGGTTTGTAGAGATAGGATTTTGGGTGGAATCTTGTGAGGTGGTTTGGGTGGAATGTGCTTGAGTGCTATTTTTTTCTAAGACATTTTGTGTTGTATTTTGTGCCCCCCCCCCCCCTGTAAGACATAATCTAAGTTGTTTTCATTTGGGTTAGCATTTAGCACGCTAGATAGACTTAGAAAAGCTATGGCTGATATAGCGATATTTCGTCCTAAAATAGCTTGTGTAAGTAGCTTGCGTGAGTGGCTTTGATTTTTAAGTGGATTGCCAAGTGGTTTGATAGGCAAATGTCGATTTGCAGATAATTTGCGTGGAGTTTGCATTTGGTGTCCTTTTGATTAGGTATTTGCCCTAGTGGGCTAAAAAACGAACGCGATAATAATGCAAAAACTCTTAAAAAAATCTTAATTTTTTACAAAATGGTAATTATTTCTAAAAGTTATCAAAAAGAAAGGTATAATGAGAATGGATACTCTCAAAAATAAAGCATAAATAGGAATTTAATGGGCTAGGCATTTTGGATTTTAGTATCGCAATGAGAAAGGGAAATAGTAAAAAATAATGATAAAAATGATAAAAAATGATGATAAAAAAGTGTTTAATGGGAATTTGTTGCACTTGCCTTGCATTCTTGCAATGAAATAGCGACTAGCAAAATCCTAGCTACTCAAAATTATCATCACTTAAAGCATATCAAGCATATCAAGCATATCAAGCATATCAAAATCTGCTTTTTTATACATTTCTCAAAATGTGGCATTAAGCAGATTTGGCAAAAATCTTTGCGCAAAAATCACAAAAATTCGCCCGCATAAATTGCGCATTTAAGAGAAAATTTCTAAAAAATAGTATATCATAGCGCATTTACAACACAAAAAGGGGCGACAAATGCACGGCAGAATCACGCGGTATTCGATGGCAACAGAGTCAGGAGTGATAGTAAATTATTCCAAAAAAATCTTTGAGCTACGCAAAGAAAATTGGCAGGATAGAAAGTTTTTGCCCGTATCTGGTATGTTTGTGGAGTTTCGGCTTGATGATGGAGGGCATATTGTCGATGCGCATAGTTCCAAATTTCAAGACTTCGGCGAGGACTCACTGCTAAAAGAAATCGATTTTTGGAAAACAAATACCGATGAGGAGCTAAAGGCAATCGAATCTGATAGACTAAATAAGCAAGCCGAAGAGATTTTTGAAAAAACAGATTATCTAAATATGAAATCTATCAGCATTTCAAAAGGTGCGGAAGAGTGCGTGAGAGAGCATTTTGCAGCGGAGGCAAACTCGGTAAAATTTGCCCTAGATGAAGTAGAGGAGATTCCCCAAGAAGACCAGCTAAACTACTTGGCTATCAAGCGATTTTTGGTAAAGGCTATGGATTTTCTTGTTTTTTGTGATAAAAAAATCACTTCAGATATGTTTGCTATCGAGCTACAAAAGATTCGCGGGCTAGAGTATTCTTTCAAAGAGCTTGCCCAAAGTGCGATGACAAAGCCAGAAAATATCTACACAGATGTGTTTTTGGATAAGCAGCTGCATTACAAAGGCGCGACAAAGGCGATTTCAAACATAAAAGAACAAATAATGCAGCTAAATAATAAAGCAAAATTTTCAAACAACGAAGCGCGAAAGCTCCGCGCACAGCTAGAAATCAACAAAGCAGACCCCACACTTCCAACCAAAATCGATACTCAAACCAAAATCGCAGCAAAAGCAGAGGAGGAAGCAAAAACCCTCTATGCTTCCCAAGAGAGATTGGAATCGCTTACAAAGAATTTTAAGGCAAGCTATATGAATGACTTTGTAGGCTCGTTTCAAGCAGTTCGCGTAGAGCTAGTAGACAAAGTAAGAAACGCGCTAAATCTCATTGCCACGCATCTTGATAACAAAATGTGGAAAATCGGTATGGAATCTGTCTCGGTGCATAATGGATTTTTTCGCCACGATGTCAATAGTCCTTATTGCACGATGACATTTTATTGGCAGTATCTAAAGCGACTTGACAAAAGCAAAATATCTGATGCAGAAAAAGCAGGATATAACTTTTATCAGCGATATATGAAATCCCACGAAAAGCTGTTTTTGATATATACGACAAACTTCAAAGTTGAGCTAGCCCTAAAAATCGAAATAATGACAATGTCAAAGGAAAACAAAGTCGTTATTGCAAAGACTGATGGGGAGTTTATCTCACATATCAATTCAAGCATAATAGAGCAAGGCTACATAGACCCAACTATTCGCAGCAATCCAAATCAGCTAATAGAAGTAGCGCGAAAATCTAGGCACAATTCAGGCACAGACTTTATCGTGCTAACCAAGCAAGAAATCGAGCAATACTCCAAAAAGGGGAATTAAGAATAAATTTGCATAGCGTGTCTTGCTATGTGGTGAGATTTGTTTGTCGTATAGATTTTTAGATTTTGCAATCAAATCTAGCTAACAAATCGCTCATAGACAAATGCCCCCCACACAAGTGCAAAAAATAGTAGGCTTAAAAGCTGTGCTGCACTGCCCATATCTTTTGCCTTTTTGGCAAAAGGGTGTGGCTTTAGGCTTGTGTGGTCGATAGCGTTTTCTATTGCGGTGTTAAATAGCTCTACAAGCACGCAAAGAGTGCCACTAAAAACAAGCAATATTTTTTGACAAAACCCCTCGCCAAGCCACAGCCCAAGCCCAAGTGAAAGCACAAAAAGCACACTTACTTGGCGAAATCCCTCTTCTTCTTTCCACGCACTTATGAAGCCATCTTGTGAGTATTTCGTAGCATTTAGTATGCGCTTTAGTCCTGTTCGTCCTTTTTTGTGATTGCGTTTTTGGAGTTTTTTTTGGTGTTTTGACATTGTTGCCTCCTTTAAGTTTTCGTGTGTATTTTTGTGTTTGCTATGGTTTTTACGCTTAGGGATTTGCTACTTTTGCGGAGTGGGTTTGCTAGCTTCGTTAGAATCGCTAGAATCTTTCGTGTCTTTTTGCTCTTTTGGTTTTTGGGTTTGCTCTACTTTTAGCGCGAAGTTTGCGAGGTTTAGCACCGCACTTGGTGCGCTTACTAAGTCGCTTAAGCGGAAATATCGCGTGTGCTTTGGAAGTAGCTCATATCTCACTTCTGTGCTTTCTCCTTGCAAAAGGTTGCTAAAGCTATTTACGCCCTCCATTATCGCCCTGCGCGTGTCTTTATTGGAGCTGACAAATGAAAATGTATAAGTAGCGATATTTGCACTCTCTGTTATGGCTTTGTCAAATCGCTCTTTTAGGGCTTTTGCTTGCTCTTTTGTGGATTTTTCATCTGTGGATTTGCCATACTCTAGCTTTTCTAGCCATTGCGCTATGGTAGAATCTAGCTTGTTTGGCTTGAGATTTAGGCTTATGCTATCTATCCATATCCTAGATTCCTCCATAAAGGCATTTGGCGTGGTCGTGTAAGAATCATATATTTCTAGGAGTATGTCTTTTATGTTTTGCGTGTCTTTGCTTTGATTTGGCTCTAGGCTTTGCTCGGCTTGGGCTTTTAGGGTGTAGTTCATATTTTGGGCTTTTAGGTTGCATTTGGCGATGTGTGTGATATGCGTGCGAGAGTCTATCTTTGGATTTTGTATGGGGGTGTTTTGCTCTGTTTTAGCTACTTTAAAATCACTAGAATCTAGCAAGATATTTTCTAGCTCACATAGCCCGTAAGTGGGGAACAAAATATCACTCAAGTCCACCTTTGGCAGTGCAAAAAACACCCTTAGTAGCGAATGTGTGCTCGTATCTTTGATAAATTCTACTTCTTTTGTTTCTATCCACGCATTTAGTCGCTTTTTGTCCCCAAGTGAGCCAAATCCTAGAGAAACTTCTCTAGCTTGCACTTCGCCAGCTAGTGCGATATAGCGCGTAGCGCACGAGATATTTGCCACGCCAGAGCAGACAAATGGCTCATACTCTAGGGTTGGTATATCCTCTTTTATGCTTGCTAGATATGAGTTTATGGAAGTTTCTAGGCTAGATTTTAGAGTGTAGCTTGCATAGAGCAAAAATCCCAAAAGCGCGACTATCAGCACGCCACCAAGCCCCAGCAGAAGCAATGCTAGTTTTTTTGCAGGGGTATCTATAAGATTGTTTGCTTTGAGGTAGTTTGTCGCGCTATTTATAAGGTTTATTATGAAGTCTTTTATTAGCTTTGCGTATTTCATTGCGTTCCTCACTTTTGGTTTTTACGCGTTTTTAGGTTTTGCTCTTTTTGTGTAATTCTAGCGCGAAAAGAGGATTTTATGATAAGTTTTTGCCTTTGTGTGGCGCAGGTAGATGATATTGTGCGTATAGGGGCATAGTGAGAGAGTTTTACTCCCTTTTTTACGCCTTTTTACTTTTTTTGATTCTTGTGATTTTTGTGTGGATTCGTTTGAGATTTCATAGCAGGATTCTAGCGCGAAATCTATGCTAGAGATTTTGGATTTGTCCGCATAGATAGTGTAGTCAAAATCTGTTTTTGCTACTTTCTTTGCTTGCTCTTTTGATTCTTGCTTTTGGCTAGCTTTTGCATTTAGTTGATTTTGGGTGGGATTTGGGGGGATATTTTTTACTTTGGCAAGTAGGATTCTCTTTGGTAGCACACTTGTTATGCGCAAATCCGCGTTTGTGCTTAGTGCGGAATATGCACTGCCAAATATCGATCCTAGTAGCCCAAGCCCAGAATTTACCTGCCCAAGTCCTGTGCTAAGTCCAAGCTGTGTAGCGACTTTTAGGCTTGAGGATACAAAAGCGCGTGCGATTATGGCGTTTAGTCGTTTTTCAAATTCTGTGGCGATGATTTTGTCTGTATCAGCTAGCTCATAAAATTCGCTAGAATCTTTCCTTAGCGAGTTTGGGGCGGATTCTAATGTGTAGTGGCTAGCAAAACTTATGCCCTCCTCTAGCTGTGGCAGGGCTACACCGAAGTGATATATCCCATCAGTAGTTACGATAGGTAGTGAGATTTTAAACTCACTTTTGTAGGGTTGTCTGCCCTCCTCTAGCACTATCCAAGTATAAAACTCACTAGATTCTAGTTTTTCTAGCTCATCTGCAAGTATTTGATTTTGAAGCATTTGATTTTGGGTATTGTCCTCCTCTGTATTTTTATCATTATTGTCGCTACTTTTTTCATCGCCACTATGTCTAAGAGAAGTGATAAAATCCCTGCTAGATTTCGCATTTGCTTTGAAGTGTGGGCTTGTGAGGTAGTCTAAGTCATTAGCGATAGTTTCTAGCTTGGTTATGCCATAAGATTCTTTTAGGTAGTCTATGCCTTTACTATCGCCTATGAGGGCGAAATATAGCCCAGAAACATAACTCACCGCAGGGTTTATAAACCCATCAAAAGCCCGAAATTGTCGTAGATTGGAATACTTAGATTCTAGTTGTCTGCTTGCCTGTCTTTGTGAGCTATCTCTATCTACCACGCCACGCGCAGAGCTTTTGGCATATCGCTCATTTTCCTCATTCATCGCTTCGTTTATTTGCTTAGCGTAGTAGTCTTTTGCGCGTCTTTGTCTATCATTTGCGCGATTTAGCTCCACTCTTGTGGCGTTTGCCTCCCCCGCCTCCATTTGTGCCAATGCCTTATAATAGTTCAAAAACACGCCCTCATAGATATTTCCCTTATATGCCATTGCGTTGTCATTTACCATAGTAGCACCCACTTGTGCTCCACCCCTTGCTAGCAGTCCCTCGCCCTCATACTTGCTAAATAGATTTTCACTTCTCTCAAGCAAATCTAGCGTGCTATCATCGCTCGCGCTAAAGGCACTAACTCCTGCTTGCGTAAGCCATAGCAAATCTTTATCATCACTCTTTTTTAGCGCGAACTCACTTGCTTGCTTTGCGTCTTGGTAGTAGTATGTATGGGCAAATTTTTCTAGGCTTTTTATGTCAGTCGCACAGCCACTAAAAAGCGCGATATACACCACTAGCCAAAAACTAGCTTGATAAAATCTAGTTTGTAAAAGTCTAGCTTGCCAAAAATCCCAAAATCTAGCTTGCCTAATTTGATAAAAATCACTTTGCCAAAATCCAATCCGCTTAGACATTTTTTTCCTTTGCTTGCGATGATAAGCAATATTGTATTATTTCTCACATTAAAAAACATTAAAAACAGCAAAAACTAGCAAATAGCAAAATATTGCTTTTATTTGTGGCAATAGTGTTTATCGCAAATGATAAGTAGCAAGCAAAAAAGAATAATGCAAGAAAAAGCGAAAAACGGCAAAAACAAGGAGTAAAAAATAGCGAGCATAGATAATGCGCTTCGCACTTTATCTACAAAACATAATAAAATCTATGAAAATCTATAAAGCACTATCGCGCTATTTTTTAAGCCCTATTGCTTCTTTGATGAGGTCATCGCCTGTGGTAAATGCTTTGGCATTCATCGAATATCCGCGTTGAAATAATATAAGATTAGTTAGGGAGTTGCCCACATCGACATTGCTTGTTTCTAGATATTTGTGCTTGACTTGCCCAAATTTTAGATTCCCATTTTCGCCCCAGCCAAGTATGGGATTTCCACTTAGGGTGCGGGCTTGTCCATTTAGCGTGTTTGTGCTCATCATATAGACATTATCGCCTAGCTTTTTTAGCCCTTGGTCATTGATAAAAGCTACGATACCTATGCGTCCCATAGGCTCTGTGATACCATTGCTAAAAGCCAAAAAAATGATTCCGTTATCATCGATTCGCACTTCTTTTAGTAGTCCCTCTGCTTTGCCGTCTTGGCTGATTTCAAGCAAGCGGGATTCTTCATAGGGTAGATTTCGTGTGCTATATCGCTCACTACCTGTGATAGAGTAAGCCACCTTGCTATCTTTAAAGTCCAGCTCCATTTGGGCTGATTGTGGTTTGCCCTCATCATCAAAAACCAATTCTTGCTCAATGACATTTGGGCTTACCATTAGTTCGCCATTATAATCATATATCGCACTTTTGACAAACCACCGCTGATTTGTGGTTTTGCCCGCATTTATGTCGCCAGAATCGATTAGATAATAATCACTTTTTAGCAAAAACTTTTTGCCACTATCATCAAAAATATCCACCGAAGTAGAGTAAGTGGCGATTTTAGCGTCTTTTGATAGTATTTGCTCATCTTGTGCAAGTGGGATTTGTGCGCTAGCGATTCCCATACGACTTGCCAATGCCCCACCAATGGTTACTTCTATTTCCTCTCCTGTGGCGTTTTTTACCGCAAAGGCTAGATTATTTCTTGAGCCTAGAGTTGGCACAAATTCTAGCCCAGATTTTGCAAAAAGCTGTGCTAGCTCGCCTATGGTGTGAAATTCATTTGCCTCTGCGCCACCCGTGCCATAGACAAATCGTAGCGTTTGTCCCTCGCTAGCATTTTCTGCTTGGGCAGAATCAGGCTTTGGTCTAGTGGTGATGATAATATCTCTAAACCCTCTTGGGTCATAAGCTATTGAATCTTCATCGCTGAAGCTAGCGACATCTTGGACTAATACGCGCTGCGTGTCTATCTCGCCATTTGGCAATAAAAATTCAGGTGCGGATTTGAAGTTGGACTTGGGGTTGAGATTGACAGAAATATCGACTTTTGAGGTGTTTATGGGCTGAAAATGCAACTCTTGGGGGATTCTAAGAGGCTGCATTTTGTTCGCGCTTAGCTTTAGCATATCCGCGTCCATATCGTTTGAAGAGTTGAAAATATCCTCGCTTACTTTGTCTAAATTGATTCCATAGACATATTGTCCGCTTGAATTTACTAGATAGCCGTCCGCATCGCGCAAAAATCCGCCGTTGCGCGTAAATAGTGTGGTTTGCTCGGCTTCATAGCCATCCTCACTTACCTCAAAACTACCGTCTTGCTTTGGTGCGACTACAAACCAGCCTTTGCCCATATATGCCACATCAAATTGCCCATCGCTTGCGTGGTAGTTGCCATCTTTGGTAGAAATGGCATTACTAGCACTTGTCGCGCCATAGGAGCGGTCGTTGTTGGTTATGGTGTTGGCATTTAGATGGTCCATATTCATTGCAAAAAGTGTTTTGAATTCGGGGATATTTTCTTTGAATCCATTTGTATTGACATTTGCAATGTTGTTTGAAACAGAATCAAGCCCAAATTGGTGGGTTTTCATACCACTATATGAGTTTAGAATCGTATCATTCATTGTCTTTCCTTAAGTTAGCTTTGCTATTTAGATTTTGCAAAATCAAGTCTTATAAGTCTTGCAAAATCACTGCACTACAAGCTCTTTTTCGTAAAATTCTAGTGCCGCACTTAGTGGCAAAATCAGCTCGCCCATACGAATGAGCGGTTTGCCTTTGTCAAATAGCACGCTTTGGATTTCGCCTCTGCCTACGCGCGTGGTTAGGTATTGATTTGTCTTGGGGTCTAGATTGTATTCTGCAGCGATAGAGTATGAGCCAGCGGGTAGCTGCTCGCCTTTTTCGTTTAGCCCATCCCAAGTAAAATCCAAATACCCGCTCTCTCCACCTCTATCTTTTAGTGAGAGGGTGCGCACTAGCTCTTTTGCTTCGTTAAATATTTGCACCACAGGTATGCCTTTAGCCGTGTCTATCGTCCTATCAAAGAATAGGCTAAAGTGGATTTTGCCATCTCCTTTGTAGTTTACCCCGCTTACATCGGTTTCTGCGATTTTGCCTACCATTGAGATACTTTGAAACGCGCTAGATTGGCTCATTTGTTCAGTCGCTTCTTTGCTAGAATCTATCCCCGCACCTAGTCTTTCCATAGTTTCTTTTAGGCTTGCTTGAAACTCTTTAAATTCCTTGTTTGTTTCTTGCATAACTTTCATAGATTCTACCATTTCTTTCATCGCCTTTTTGTTTTCCTCTTGCATTTCTACTTGGGTTAATTGGGCGGTTTGAGTGATGATTTTGTCTGTTTCCATTGGTGCGGTGGGGTCTTGATTTTTTAGCTGCTCCAAAAACAGCTTCATAAACGCATCTTTATCCAAGCCATTAGCGATTTTGGGTGCGCTTTCTTTTGTGCGCTTTTCCTCTAGGGCTTTTGTCGCACCTGTCATTTGGGCTAAGTCGACTGCCATTTTTGCTCCTTAAAGATTGTGCTTTTTAAGCGTATCTTGGAAGTGTGATTTCCATAGCGAGTATTTCGCTCTCCGCGCTGTTTTGGGACTTTTGTGCTAGGGAATCTAGCGAATTTGCTTCGCCTTTTTGGCTTTGCTCGCTATCTTGGTTTTGTCCTCCACTTTGCCCGCTTTGTCCATTAGAACTAGAAAAGCTCAAATCCACTCCCTCAAATCCTGCATTTAGGAGATTTTGTCGTAGCTCGCCGTGATTTTGGGCAAAGAGCTGCAAGGCTTGTGGGTTTGATACCACGCTTATATGCAGGCTATTGCCTCTTTGAGTGATTGTAAGCTCGATATTTCCTAGCTCTTTTGGAGATAGCTCCATAGAGATTTGCCTCATCGGTGGCTTAAATTTTTTAACCTCTTGTTCAAATTGATTGACAAAGGAGCTAAGGGCTTCTCTTGCGTTTATATTATTTGTGCGTGCTTCGCTTCGCAGTGGGTTTGTGCTAGCAGCATTGCTTGTAAGCGTTTTTGCTTCGCCTTTAGATTCTGCTTTTGCCTCGCTTGATTCTTGCTTTTGTGCTTTTTGGGCTAGTAGAGTTTCATTGAAAGCCTCTTGCTCATCGTTTTGGGCAAATTGTGGCGTGGCAAGATTGCGCTCAAGTATGGATTCCTGTCTTTGCTGTGTGCTGCTAAGCGGTTCGCTTGGCTCTTTGGCAAGTGTGGATTGTGCGCTTGTTTTGCTTGATTCTTTCGCTTCTTTTGTGCCCCTATTAGCAAATCCTTTAGAATCTTTGGAATAGTCCTTAGAATCTTTTGATAGCGCACTTGCTGCGCTAAGTCCAGCACTTGTGGCTATACTAGCACTTGCTTGGGTGCTTTGGGGTATGCTAGGCTTTATGCCCTTTGGGGTTTGCTTTAGCGGGTTTATTGCTTCAGTTTTGTCATCAAAAAGTCCGTTTTCAAGTTTGCTTAGCTCACGCTCAATTTGGCTTAGATTTAGCTCTTTGCCCGCAAGTAAATCTTTTTGGATTTGCTCAAAGATTTTTTCTTGTCGTTCGTTTTTTATGCGCGAAGCTGTGATAGCTTTTGGCAGGCTTTTTCCTCGCTCAATCACAGCGATTTTGTCCTCGCCATTTTGGACATACTTTATAGAAGCACCTGCGTTGCTAGCCCTGCGCTTTGCTGCATTTTTTGCATCGAAAGATTCTAGTATGTCAAACACAGGTCGCAATGCTTCATCATCATCAAAGTAGGTTTTTACTCCGCTAGTTTGGTTTGCTTGAGTGGCTACTTTGCTTGCTTTTTTGGCTGCATTTGCCTCATCTGCTTTTGTGCTAGGTGTTGCTTCTTGGGATTCTTGGTAGCCGATATTGCTAGGATTTAGCCCTAGCTCTTTTGCCTTGCTAGCCACAGTTTGCAAAGTCGAGTTTGCAGGCGTTTGGGCAAAGCTTGTCGTGCTAGACTCAAGCGATTTTGCTAGATTTTGTGGATTTGTCTTTGCGCTATCTTGTGCGCTAGCTGTGGGGATATTTTGCGCACTAGGTGGTGTGGGTATAGATTTTAGCTCATCTTGTCCTGCTTCCCATACTTCCCCCGCTTTATCTGCGCCATTTGCCACATCTTCATTGGATTTGTTTTGGACTTTGTTTTGCGTGATTTTGGATAGGAAAGTCTCTTCTTGGTTTTTGTTTCGCGCCATTTGGTTTAGGTCTTTTTTGGGCGTTTGAGTGTCTTTTTTTTCTAGTGCGTCTTGCAAGGCTTGGGTAGACTCTTGTAATGTTTCATCCAAAGACTCGCCAGATTCCAAGCTGTGGATAGCTTTGGTGGAATTTTGGGCTATGGAGTTTAGCGCGTTTGCGTGCTTTTTGGTGCTTTCTACGCTTGATTTTTCGCTAGAGCCTAGCGCGTTTTTAGGGGTTATTTTATCTTTTAGCAGTGCATTTTGCAAAATATCACTTGTGATAGAATCTTGTGCAAAATCTTGTGCGTGGGTTTTTGATAAATCTAGGCTAGGCTTTTTGGTGTTTTGGTTTTTTTCTAGTGCGTTTAGCGCGTCTTTTGGGGATATTTGGGACTTGTGTAGTGCATTTTGGAGCAAGTATTCATCATCGCTAGAAGTCTTGTTTTTGTGCGCTAGTGGGTTTGCTTTGTTTGATAAGGTGCTTGATAGGGAATTTGGCAAGGCATTTGAAAGGGTGCTTGGCAATGTAGCTTTTGTGTCATTTAGCTCGTTTTGCTTGGTGGATTTTGGCTTGGCATTATCTTTAGGAGTGTCTTTGGACTTGGTGCTTTGGATAGATTTTTGAAGTGCGTTTTTAAAATCTAGCTCACCAGATTCTGCACCATTTTGGGATAGCTTTTGGGACTTTTGACTTGGGAGAATATCCGCTTCAAAAGGGGCTTTTTTGACTGATTGGAGATGATTTACTTGCTCTAACACTTGCACTTCCTTATTTGGTAAATCTTTTGCAAAATTTGCTAAAAATTTGCATAGAAAATCAGCATTAGAAAAGCAAAATAAGTTCCAAAAAATCTAAAAATTTTTAAGAAAATTTTGATAGTTGTGCAAAAATTTGCATAAAAAATCTTGGGAAAATTTTAAGAAATTAGGGTTTGCAGAGAAAAATGGAGTTTTTAGGGATTTTTATCGTATCAAGCAAAGTATCCAAAAGTTTTTTTTTAGTCGTGCTATTTTTGAGATACTTCGGTTTCTTGCGAAACTTCAGTATGACAAAAATGTTCTAGACAGTATGACAAACTGCGGAGTTTTGCTTTTCTTAAAGTCTTTCCGTTAAATCCACTTCTCCCAAAGTAGTAGTGTTTAGCTTTTTTAAACCCCAATCTACAAATTGTAAAATTGTGACAGAGGGTGCTCTTACCCCTCTTTAAAAGCACCTTTCCTTAAAGTGAGCGTGTTTGCCATTAGTTAATCCCCTCTCCCTTAACACGATGGGGTTTGGGGATGGGTTGATTTTGCATTAGCAAAATCGCAGTAAGCTAAACTACAACCCCATCATTGTGAGAGAATCCACAATAATTTTCATTAAATTAAGCCAAGATATTTTTATTCCTATGCCTAAGAAAAATGAAACACTCGCTAGATTCTTTAATGAAAAAGTAGAGGTAAAGCAAAAGCCAAGAGAAAACGCTAAATCGCTAGATAATACATTGAAAAAATACTCTAAAAACCCAGAAATGGAGGAAAATGAGAGAATCTACACAGATGAAAGCAATACCAAAGAGGAGGAAAGAAAAGAAGATGATGAATACGGAATGTATGAATATGAGGAATAGAATTAAGGCGCAATAAAATTAAAGTATTTGTAGTATTTTTAGGGTTTTAAAAAATGTAAAAAATGTTTTTAAATTTTTTGATTATTTTAAATTTTTAGTTTTTGTGAAATTTTTTAAATATTTTAAAAAATTTAGGGTTTTTGCATTTAAATTTTTTAGGGTTTTTGAGAGGGAAAGTGGCTATATGGGTAGCTTTTTTACGCGGCAAAAAAGCATAGCACGAACTAACTCATTTGCGCTAGCTTTTAGGCTATCACAAATGAGTGGATTTCGTGCTAAAAAGCTAAAGACAGGGAGCTTTGCCCCCCATAACGCCACCCAGAATATGAGAAAAATAAAAAAACAAATGATAAAAAATGTGGAAAAGCGTGACAATAAAAATCTAATCAATAAATGGAAAACTCTGTAAGAGAACAAACAAAGCAGTATGAATAAAGAAAAGAAAAGCAACTTGCAACATATAGCAATATCAAACAGAAATCCTAAGTAGCACTAACTATCATAAACGGATTAGTAAATAAAAAGTATGACACCATTATTCCTCTTTATCATCTTTTGGTGGCTTGGCATTTTTGTCCCTAAAGCTAAGAATAAGTGGCACGCCACTAAGGCTAAACTCCTCTCTTAAGCAGTTTATCAAGTATCGTTTGTAGCTGAAGTGAATGCTATTTGGGCGGTTTGATATGAGTGCGATTTGGGGAGGGGCACTCTCATATTGGGTAGCATAATAGATTTTGACTAGCTTGCCTTTGTCGCTTGGGATTGCGTGATTTTGGATAGCTTTGGCGATTGTCTCATTTAGCTTAGCAGTGGGAATCCTTAGGCTAAAGTTTTGATAAATCTCTATGATTTTGTCTTTTAGCTCATTTATGTGGCGTTTGTTTTTGGCACTGATAGTGAGCTTTGGGGCATATTCTAAGAAGCGAAATTTCCGCTCAAATTCTGCGTTTAGGGTTTTGAAATCCGCATATTTTATGTCCCATTTATTCCATAGCACGATGACACCTAGCGCGTGCTTTTGAGTGAGTGAAAATATGCGCTCATCTAGCTCACAAAGCCTTTCGCTAGCATCAAGCACAAGCAGTGCTATGTCGCTTTGGGCTAAAATCTTGTTTGTCCTATCAAGTGCAAATTTTTCTAGCTGCTGTATTTTGCCTCTTTTGCGGATTCCTGCGGTGTCTATGAAAGTGAGAAGTTTGCCCTTGTGCTCTATGCTTTCATCGACAGGGTCGATAGTCGTTCCTGCTTTTTTGCTTACTATTGCTCGCTCTTTTTGGGTAAGTGCGTTTAGTAGGCTTGATTTGCCGACATTTACGCGCCCGATGATGCCGATTTTGATTTGGCTATCTTTTTGGCTAGATTCACTCTCTTTGCTAGATTCTTTTTCTAGCTGATTTTGCAAGTCCCTTTCTAGCTGATTTTCTAAATCTTTTTGCAGTCCTGCAAGTATATCCTCATCATCATTTATGATTGCTTCATTTGTGTTTGTAAAAAGTGCGCTAAACATTGCGTTTTGCAAGGTGGTGATTCCGCGATTATGCGCCACAGAGATGAAAAACACCTCTTGGACTCCAAACTCATAAAACGCATAAGCCCCCTCATTTTGTGCATCGCTATCGATTTTATTTACCACCAAAAAGCAAGGGGTTTTTTTGTCTTTTAGTCGCAAAATCTCATAGAGAATCTCCCTATCCTCATCATTTGGTGGATTTTGCCCATCGACTACATACAGCACCAAGTCCGCTTGCTTGCTTGCTTGCTTTGCTTTTGCTCCCACTTGCAAAAACAGCTCATCTTTGCTTTTTTGCTCGATACCGCCTGTGTCGATAAGAAGTGCGGATTTTGGGTTTTGCGTGGTGTCTGTGGTATCATCGCTGTTTTGCTTGCTTGGTAGTAGATAGATATGCGTGTAGTTGGTATCCCTAGTAGTCCCGCTAATGTCTGAAGTAATGGCGATTTTTTGCTTTGCTAAGCGATTGAAAAGGCAAGATTTGCCTACATTTGGTCTGCCGATTATGGCGATTTTGGGTGCTTTGGGTAGTGATTGCATTTGGGGAATTTGTGGATTTTATGTGGATTTTGAAGTGGGGCTAAAGAAGTGGCTTTGTGTGTGAAAATCTAACTAGCGTCTATCTAGCCCTCGCCTCACGCTCAAATCCAAGTCCTTTGCCATATCTGGATTTCGCTTGCTCATTTCATTTAGCGCGGAGAGGACAAGGGGGGATTTGACATTTGGGTGCTTGCTAAGTGCGAAAAGAAAAAGTCGCTTTTGAGTTTTGCTAAGGTTTAGCACATCGTAGTAGGAAAACATCTCTTTAACAGCGTCTTGCAAGTCGATGAAAGTGCTGTCCTCAGACTCTATGGTAACCATTATGGTTTCATAGGTTATGACTTCCTCATAAGAGAAATCATCGCCTGACCTTATTACCACAGGCGTTTTTTTGGACACTTTGGCTACGATGATTAGAGCTGAAACGATGACAAAGACAAAGAGGCTCAAAGAAGCGACTAATTCAAACATTGCTTTTCCATTTTTTTAAAAGATTGCACTTGCTTTTGCAAAACATTAAACTTGTTTTTGCTAGAATTTTGGCTAGAATTCTAGCCAATTTTTCGTTAAATTGCGCTTTTTTGTGCAAACTTTTGCATAAACTCTTTTTGGATATTTTCATAGATTTTGCTAAGGATTTTTATGCTTGATAACCTATCACAAGACACTTCTTTACAAGATACTTTTTTGGCACTTGCTATGGAGTATGACACGCCACTTTATGTGTATGATTTATCGCGCATAGAGCGCAATTTCCTCTCATTCAAAGAAGCCTTTGGTGGACGCAAATCACTCATTTGCTACGCACTCAAAGCAAACTCAAATCTAGGGATTCTCTCCGCCCTAGCGCGACTTGGTAGTGGTGCAGACTGCGTATCTATCGGCGAAGTCAAGCGCGCACTTCTAGCTGGAATCCCAAAGTATAAAATCATCTTTTCAGGTGTGGGCAAGCGCGCAGAGGAGATAGAAGAGGCACTAAAGTTAGATATTTTGTTTCTAAATGTAGAATCTAGCGAGGAGCTAAAGACTATTGAGCAAATCGCAAAAAAGCTATCTAGCTCGCAAAATCCACACCAACATTTGCAACAAAACTCACACCAAAACCCGCGCCAAAGTCCACACCAAACAGATTCTAGCCCCTCATCGCCCAAAAAAGCTAGAATCTCTATCCGCGTAAATCCAAATATCGATGCCAAAACCCACCCATACATTTCCACAGGGCTTAGTGAAAATAAATTTGGGCTTGATATAGAGAGTGCTAAGCAGGCTTATCTCTATGCGCACAATTCGCCGTTTTTAGACCCTGTGGGGATACATTTTCACATAGGCTCGCAGATTTGCGAGCTAGCCCCTATCGCACAAAGCGCACAAAAAATCGCAAACCTTGCAAAATCTCTGCTAGCACTTGGCATAGAAATCCGCTTTTTTGACATTGGCGGGGGGCTAGGAATACGGTATGAGGAAGAAGAAGAAATCGCTTTGTATGACTACGCTCAAGCCATACTTAGCGCGCTTAAAGGAAGTGATTTTACGATTATATGTGAGCCCGGACGGCGCATAGTAGGCAATGCAGGTGTGCTGCTAACAAAAGTGCTATATGAGAAGCGCACGGCAAATAAGCGATTTGTCATAGTCGATAGCGGTATGAATGATTTGATGCGCCCTGCCCTATATGACGCCGTGCATAAAGTGCAAGTATATAGCAAGGCAAGCGATAAATCAAGCGACAAGTCAAATGACAAACAAAGCACAAAAGCAGACATTGTAGGACCTGTATGTGAGAGTAGCGATACATTTTTGCGCGAAGTGAAGCTAGGAGAGCTAAAGCAAGGCGACATACTAGGGTTTGACAATGCAGGGGCTTATGGCTACTCAATGGCTAGCAACTACAACACACGAGCTAAGCCCGCTGAAGTGGGAATCTACCAAAAAGATAGCACAACACAAGTCGTCCTGCTAAAGAAGCGAGAAACATTTAGCGAGCTAGTGGCAAACGAGCTAGAATGTCTAAAAGATTTTGCAAAAGGCACAAAATATAGCACAAAAACAAAATCTAGCTTAGAGTGCGCTTTGGACTTTGAGAATCTCTCAAATTTTGACAATCTCTCAAATGCGGATTCTAGCCGAGATTTTACCCACGCAAAAAAATCCAAAAAATCCACCAAAACACAAAAAAGCACAAAATCCACCAAGTAAAGCCTACAAATGAGCCAAGCAAAGCACGAGATTTTAGAAAACTACTACCAAGAGATAAAAGCCCTCTATGAGACACGCGCTACAAAAGAGCTTAGCTTTCGCACGCCTTTAGAAAATCTGCTTAAAGCCCTAAAGCCAAGCCCTAGCTATACTATTATCCAAGAGGCAAAAGGCAAAGAAGCAAAAATCCAAGAAGCAAAGCAAACAAAAAGCAATGAAGCAGGAGATAAAAAAACAAATAGCACACAAAATCAAGCCACCGAGTTTGCAAAAGCTGAATTTGCAAACAATGCAAAGCCAGATTTTGATGTGTATAAAAAAATCGATAAAGCCGATGAGCTAAGCTACAATAGCCTTGTGGGATTTATCGAATGCAAAGACATAGACAAGGACTTAGACACGCAAAGCGAGCAAATCAAGCGATATTTAGAGATTTCGCCAAATATCATTCTCACAAACTATCGTAGGTTTATTTTGCTATCTTTTGGAAAAGTGATTTATGATACTACGCTTTTTGATGAGAATCTAAACAAACACCTTTTTACCCAAGAATCAAAAGATGAGTTTTTTACCCTCATTAGTGCGTTTTTTGCTGATACTAGCACGCAAATCAAGTCCAAAGCCGAGCTTGTCAAAGTGCTTAGCTCGCAAAGTTTTTATCTAAGCATATCGCTAAAAAATGCTTATGATGAGGGAAGTAGCACACATAGCGATAGCACCTCCGCGCTATTTTGTGAGTTTTGGGATAAAACTTATGATACTTTCAAGTCCGTCCAAAAAGTAGATTTTAGTGAGTTAGATTTTTGCGATATTATCTCTCAAAGCATTGTATATGGGCTATTTGTATCATTTGTAGAGAGTGAAAACATAGAGATAGACAAAATCGATGCACACTCTCTCATCACTCTTTTGCCCTCTCACTTTAAGACATTGCACGAGTTTATCTATTTTTCTTTGCCCAATCACGCGATTCCTAAGCGCGTGCTTTATGTGCTAGATAATGTCAAAAAAACTCTAGCCCTGCTTGATAAAGCAAGTATGTCAAAGTTTTTAAACCTAGAAATAGAAAAAATCGCTATTTATCTTTATGAGGATTTTTTGAAAGAATACGATGAGCTACGAAGCACGCAAAAACGCAAGCAAGGGGGGGTTTTCTACACGCCTGCGCCTGTAGTAGAGATGATAGTTAGCGCACTTGATGAGCTACTTATCAGCAGATTTGGCAAGAAGCAGGGGTTTTTGGATAGTGAAGTCAAAGTGCTAGATTTTGCCACAGGGACGGGGAGCTTTTTAGCGAGTGTATTTGAGAAAATCATATCAAAAGAGAGGGAGGCATTTAGAAATGATGCGATTAAGCATAAGTTTTTGCGTGATATTTATGGCTTTGAGATTTCATTTGTTGCCTACATTGTCGCTAGGCTAAAGCTAGGGCAGATTCTAAAAAACGCAGGTTTTAGCGACTTTAGCGATGCGGATTTTTGCATATATCTAAACAACACTTTGGATTTGAGTGAGAATGCAAATTTCACAATGTCTATGCCCCTGCTAAGCCTAGATGATGAGTGGAAAAAAGCCCGAGACATTAAGCACAACAAAAATCTACTTGTGATTTTGGGCAATCCTCCTTATAATGTCAAGTCCTCAAACAAAGGCGAAGAGATTTTAAAACTACTAGACACTTATAAGCAAGGGCTAAATGAAACAAATATACAGCCTTTAGATGATGATTATATAAAGTTCATTCGATTTGCGCAATGGAAACTTTTGGAGCAAAGAAAGCCTAGCAGTCTTTTTGACACCTCAAACAAAGGCTTGCTAGGCTTCATCACAAACAATTCATATCTAGACGGACGCACTCATCGCAAAATGAGAGAATCCCTAGCCAAATCATTTGATGAAATCTATATCCTAAACCTACACGGGGATAGTAGAGAGGACGAAAATGTCTTTGATATTCGAGTGGGTGTTTGTATAAGTATTTTTGTGCGCCATAGTGATAAAACCACGCAAAATCGTCATACCAATAATTGTCATACTGAGCGAAGCGAAGTATCTCAAAAGAATAATAAAAGAGATTCTTCGGTTGCTTCGCTCCCTCAGAATGACAAACTCGCTAAAGTGTATTATTTCTCCACCCAAGACAACACAATCTTACGCAGAAATGATAAATTTGCCTTGCTAAATAGCGTAGCACACAATGGACTAGATTCTATCAAGTGGGTAGAGCTAGAACTAGATGAGCCATACTTTTGGTTTGTGCCAAAAACATTTGATAATGTGGAATATAAAAACTTTTGGGCGTTAGCTAGCGATAAGGCTTTGGGCGAATCTAGAGCGATTTTTGAAGTTTGTAATTGTGGAACAAACTCAAGGAAAGATAATCTACTTATACAACCTAGTGCAATAAAAATCAAAGAAATGCTTAATGATATGCAGAATCTAGAGCGTGAATCTATCTTACAAAAATATCATTTCAAAGAAACGCAAGATTGGACAATAAACGAACAAAGAAAAAACTTTGAAAATCCAAAAGAACAAGATATTATACAAATTGCTTATCGTCCTTTTGATACGCAGTTTATTTTTTACCCGCTAGATAAAATCAACAAAATTATCCCTCGTGGCGATAGTAGAAAAGAAATAATGCAACACTTTTTGCAAGATAAAAATCTAGGAATTGGCTTTGAAAAAGGGCTAGATTCCCAGAATGTAAGTTTTATTAGCGATAAAATGATAGAGGGGCATTTTATTGGGGGTAGAACTTATATCGCGCCACTTTATCGCTACGATGAAATAATAGGCGACAAAGAGGGCAAAGTGCAAAAAATCCCAAATTTCACAAAAGAATTTAGCGCATTTAAAGCGCAACATAAAGTGCTAAAAAATAAAAGCTCGGAGCAGATTTTGGCTTTTATTTACGCGAATTTATTTAGTCCGCATTATCGCACGAAATATTTAGAATACCTAAAAATCGGCTTTCCACGAGTGGATTTTGAAGTAAGTAAATCAAAATTTGAAGCATTTGCAAATCTCGGGCAAAAGCTAATCGACTTGCATTTGATGAGATTACCTGTCCAAGAGATTTTGCCAAATATGGATTTTGCTAGTATTGATTTTGTCGGGGAATTTTCAAGCGATATACCCATAGACTCTACTCAAGTAACCAAACGATATGAAAACGACACAATCACGCTAAACAAACAACTATCAATCAAAGGCATAACAAAAGAGATATGGCAATACAAAATCGGTGGCTATGAGGTGCTAAAGCAGTGGCTAAAATATCGCAAAAACTATCAAGCAAGCAAAGATGAGCTAGAGGGATTTTTGCAAACTTGCCACGCGATAAAAGCTAGTATCTACCTCCAAAATGAGCTAGCCAAAATCACATAGCGCAAAACCGCACAAAACAACACAAAGGATAAAAAATGCCACGCAAAAACAATAACGCTAGCAAACACAACAAACAAAACAAAAATCCACAAGACAAAGACTTGCAAGCCTTGCGAAGCCAAATCGACACCATAGATGAAAAAATCCTAAACCTACTAGAATCAAGGCTACACATCGTAACCCAAATCGGCAAAACCAAAATCCAAAACAAAGCAAGCATATATCGCCCCGAGCGAGAGAGAGAAATCATCAAGCGACTTAGCGCGCACAAGCTAGCCCACCTAAACACTAGCGCGATAGAAGCGATTTATCACGAGATTTTCGCTATCTCGCGCAATCTAGAGCTACCCGAAAAAGTCGCTTATCTAGGACCGCTAGGAAGCTACACTCATCAAGCCGCAGCCAAACGCTTTGGCGCACTAAGTCAATACCTGCCGATAAACAACATTAGCGCGATATTTAAAACCCTCCAATCCTCCCAAGCCAAATACGGCGTAGTGCCGATAGAAAACAATACAAATGGCGTAGTAGGCGAGACAATCGACAATCTAGCAAACTCTAGCCTAAAAATCATCGCAGAGATTATCCTGCCTATTCATCATAGCTTTGCCTCGCTTTGTGAAAATCTAAGCCAAATAAAAAGAATCTACTCCAAAGACATAGCCTTCGGGCAATGCGATAGCTTCATAAACGCTCACAATCTACTTCACTTAGAGCAAATCCCCACAGAATCCACCGCAAAAGCCGCACAGCTCGCCAAAGCAGATAAGCAAAGCGCGGCGATATGCTCACAGATTGCTGCAAAAATCTATGAGATTCCTATAATGTTTAGCAATGTCCAAAATCATAGTGGCAACAAGACGCGCTTTGTCATCATAAGTGATTTTAGCAATGAGCGCAGTGGCAATGACAAAACCTCTATTTTTGCCACGCTAAAGGGGTTTGAAAAATCTGGCACACTGCTTAGGTTTCTAAAAGATTTTGAAGATGCCAAAATCAATCTAACCAAAATCGACTCTCGCCCTGTGCGCTCCTCAAACGCGACAAGCCAAAGCAAAAAGGGCGATTTTAGCTCGGGCTTTTATATCGACTTTGATGGGCATAGAGATGATGAAAAAGTCGCAGAGATTTTGGAGAAATGGAGCGGGCAAGTCAAATGGCTTGGCAGCTATCCCAAAATGGACTAGCCCGCTTGCCTAAACACGCGTATCTGCCATAAGCGCACAAAAGCCTAAAAGCCCTAAAATCAACGCAAAATAAAAATGACAAAAAGCCAAAAAATAGCAAAAGCTAAAAAACGCAAAATTTTGAAAGAAATCTTTAAGGAGAATATATGGAGTTTATCCCTATCACATTAGAATCTAGGCAGGTTTTGCAACCCTATTTGCAAAGCGAGGATTATGAGATTTCTGATATTGTCTTTGGGAATCTATACCTTTGGAAGCACGCAAGGGAAATCACTTATGCGATTGAGAGTGATTGTGTGGTGGTGCAGACGCGCTATGAGGGCGAGAAGCCCTACTTTTTTTATCCATTTGGCAGTGGGGACAAAGAAAATGCCTTGCGTGCTTTGGAAAAATATTTGCGCGATAAAAATCTACCCCCGCGCTTTGAGTCGATAGAATCTAAAAATATTGATTCTATAAAATCGGTGTTTAGCCAAGTAGAGTTTGAGCCACGAGTTGCGCGGTTTGACTATGTGTATAGCGTGCAAGAGCTTATCAAACTTGAGGGGCGAAAATTTCACAAGAAAAAAAATCATCTAAATCAGTTTTTGCAAAATAATGAGGGCAAATGGAGCTATGAGAAAATGAGTGCTAGTAATGCAGATGAGATTTTATCGCGTGGCAAAGAGTGGCTAGAAGCAAATCCAAACAAAAATCAAGCACTAGAAATTGAGTTTGTAGGAATCGCAAACACACTAAAAGAGTATGAAAATCTAGGGCTAAAAGGTGGCGTGGTGCGACTGGAAAGCGAAATCGTGGCATTTAGCTTTGGGGAAGTGATGAGCCAAAAAATGGCAGTAGTGCATATCGAAAAGGCAAACCCACTCATAGCAGGAGCGTATCAAATCATCAATAGAGAGCTTTTAGCAAATGAATTTAGCGCGGTAGAGCTTATAAACAGAGAGGAGGACTTGGGCATAGAGGGGCTAAGGAGAGCAAAAAAAAGCTACAATCCCATAAAAATGGTAGAAAAATACGGCACTAAATAAAGCAAAAAATCTCAAAAAATAAAAGGAGTGAAAATGGGTGGTAAAGATTTATTAGACAACAAAGGCTTGCAAGAAAGGTTTGCGGGGCAAAATTTGTGTGGGATAAAAGATAGTATTTTGGACGCGTTTGCAAGTAGGGATTTCACACAAGTGATGAGGCTTGCAGACTTGCTAGATTTGAAAGAATCTAGCGCAAGTGATTTTGGCAAGGATTTTGATAAGGATTCTAGCGAGGATTCTAGTGGGAATTGTGGTGGCGATTGCAGTGAGGATTTTGGTTGTGATTTTGGCGAGGATTTTATAAGCGCGTGGGCAAAAGAGCTAGGGGAGTTTACCTCAAGTGCGATTGCTCTAAGCGCACTTGAGGTAGCCAAAGCTACGCAAGCAATCGGCAAAATCACAAAGCAAGCAGTTATCTTTGCCAAAATCGCGCTAAAAGCACATAAAGATTCACAAGATAGAAGCACGAGAGATAAAAGCACGCAAAACGAGCAAAATAAAGGCACGCAACATATTTTGTGCGATGAGATTAGCCAAGATAAAATGGCGTTTTATGATTTGACTTTGGCAAAAGCCTACGCAAGCAACGGCAATATAGCACACTCAAAAGAGATTTTGCAAAATCTTGCTAAGCCGTTTTTGGATTTTGCCCTAAAAGGCGCGGAGGCTAATGATATGGATTTTGGATTTGTAGATTGGATTAAATCCTATATAGATGAAAATATTGGGGGGGGGGGGGGCGATGATACTCTAGCGCAAAATCCCTCCAAAAATCCCCATCAAAATCTCTCTAAAACCCCCTCCCAAAACCCTACGCAAAATCCACCAAAAAACATTGATGAAAGTCCTGCTACAAGCCCTATCCCAAGCCTAAACACGAATCTAGCAAAAGAAATCCTCTGTGCCCTAGCCGAGCTACACACCGCACTAGGCGAATATGAGGAAGCAGAGAAAATCTACAAAACGATTTTGCATAGCAAATGGTGTCTAAGCGAGCAAGACTTGCAAGATATGTTTGACACAAATGGCACTCTAAACCTCATAGCCGTAAGGGCGATAGAAAATCTATGGCGACAATATGAAAAAATTAGCGAGCAAAAGTGCTTAGAGATTTTTTATGAGATTTTGCATAGACTAGAGGGCATACTTGCAAACCTTAAATCCACAAATAAGCAAATCCCTTATACCTCGCCAAATGATAGCCTGCCTAATATGTGCCAGCCTTTAGAGGAGCGACTAACCCCCCTCCCGCTCACTACCTACCAAAACGATAAGCAAATCAAACACTTATCAGCCTATATAAATTGTGTGATACGACCGGGCATAGCTTTTTATCTCTATTGCCTATATCGCGACAAAGAATCCCTAAATCTCTACTCCGAGCTAGAGAGGTTCAACCAAACAAATAGCGACTTTTGGAGTTTCTATGCCGATGCGCTATGGCACAGTGGAGATTATCAGCAGGCTTATAATGCGTTTCAAAAATCAATCAACTTAAGGAGAAGTGCGGGCGCACTTTTTAGCTGCGGTAAAATGCTTTTGCAGCTACTAGAAAACGAGGAAATCTACAAAGAGGGCTTGACACTCTATGAGCACAGACTAGCTGTGCTAAATGAGACAAGTAAGGGTAAGATGGCATTTAGCCTATCACACTATGAGGCTTGCAGGCAGGATTTGGCTCGGGATAAAAACGCACTATATGGCAAAGTAGTCTTTGTCTATGCCGAGCAGGGCTATGGCGATACTATAATGTTTAGCCCCGCACTTGCCAAGCTATGTGCTATGGCTAAAAAGGTGCTTTTCTTTCCACAAAGTCAGCTTTTTCGGCTATTTGACACTAGCTTAGAAATGCTAAAAAATAATGGCAACAAAGACTTTGAAAATCTACATATCATAGGTAGCCTCCCTAGAGATAAAAACCACAATGATAGCAAGGTAAACCCAAAACTCACAGCTCATCAAAAGAGAAGTGCAAGGCTTAGTGGGTATGAGTTTGACTATGCTGTGCCGATATGCTCGCTTCCTTTTCTTATGGATTTGAGATTGCAGGAGTGGCAAAGCCTGCCAAGACCTATCGTGCCTATATCACGCAAAGATTCTAGTGGCAAAGATTTTCACAGCAAAGATTCTAGTGCGAAATCTAGCGCAAGAAAGAAAATAGCACTCTTTTGGCATACCAATAGTAGTGGGAATTTTGAACGATTTAAGCGAGATATTCCATTAGAGATTTTGGAGTGCGCCTTTAGGGATAGTCCGCACGAAATCATATCCTTTCAAGTGAGAGAAGTGATAAATGGCAAAAAGGAGGATTTCATAGTGCCTAGCTTTATGCAAAATCGTGGGGAAAATCTGCTTGATTGGCAAGACACTTATGAAGCCCTAAGTGATATTGATATGATTGTAAGCATTGATAGTGCGCTAGCTCATCTTGGGCTAGCACTTGGGATTCCTACACTTGTGCTACTGCCGATAATCTTTGATTGGCGATGGGGGAGGCTAGAAAGTCCCAAAAGTCCCTTTTATCCGCACGCACATTTGCTCGTGTGGGATAGTAATCAACACGATGAAAAAATGCTAAAGCGCAACAAAAGCACAATCCAAAATATCCGTAAAATCTGCGATAAGGTTTTGCAATAACCTTATCGCAAACAAACGCAAAGCACAAAGCCACAGCAAGCCCGAAATCTAAATCGTGCAAACTAAATCGTGCGCAAAAAAGACAAGAAAATAATTAACAACCTAGCAAAGCCCTAAATTTAGGCTTTTATATGCGCTTTTGATTCTTTTTGTAGCACAATTTTTAGCAAAAATTAAGTTCTATCATAGCTTAGCTAAAGGATTAAAAAACTATAATTGCGTTTTTACTTCATTTCACTTCAATATCTAAAGAGAGTAGCCTATATGCAAAATACCCAAAATATCCGTAATATCGCCGTTATCGCACATGTCGACCACGGCAAAACAACTTTGGTTGATGGACTACTAAGCCAATCAGGCACATTCAGTGAGCGCGAAAAAATCGATGAGCGCGTAATGGATAGCAACGACTTAGAAAAAGAGCGCGGAATCACAATCCTATCCAAAAACACCGCCATAACTTATAAGGACACAAAAATCAACATTATCGACACGCCCGGACACGCGGATTTTGGCGGGGAAGTGGAGCGCGTGCTAAAAATGGTAGATGGTGTGCTTTTGCTTGTCGATGCGCAAGAGGGCGTGATGCCACAAACCAAATTTGTCGTAAAAAAGGCACTAGGCTTTGGAATCCGCCCCATTGTCGTGGTAAATAAAATCGACAAACCCGCAGCCGAGCCTGATAGGGTGGTTGATGAAGTGTTTGATTTGTTTGTGGCTATGGGAGCAAGTGATGAGCAGCTTGATTTCCCCGTGATTTATGCAGCTGCGCGTGATGGCTATGCTATCAAGAATCTAGAAGATGAAAAAAAGAATTTAGAGCCACTCTTTGAGGCGATTTTAGAATGCGTGAGTGCGCCTAGTGGAAGCAGTGAAAATCCCTTGCAAATGCAGATTTTCACGCTTGATTATGACAACTATGTGGGCAAAATCGGCATTGCACGGGTGTTTAATGGCGTTGTCAAAAAGGGCGAATCCGTAATGCTCGCCAAGGGGGACGGCACAAAGGAAGTGGGCAAAATCACAAAGCTCATCGGCTTTATGGGACTCGCGCGAACCGAAATCGAAACCGCTGGAGCTGGGGACATCGTGGCGATTGCTGGGTTTAACGCCGTTGATGTGGGCGATTCGATTGTGGATAAAGACAATCCAATGCCACTTGACCCTATGCACTTAGAAGAGCCCACGATGAGCGTGTATTTTGCGGTAAATGATAGCCCACTAGCTGGGACAGAGGGCAAACATATCACGGCAAATAAGATTAAAGATAGGCTTTTAAAAGAAATGCAGACAAATATCGCAATGCGCTGTGAGGAAATGGGCGAGGGGAAATTCCGCGTGAGTGGGCGCGGGGAGCTACAAATCACTATTTTGGCGGAAAATCTACGCAGAGAGGGTTTTGAGTTTAGTATCTCCCGCCCTGAAGTGATTGTCAAAGACATTGATGGCGTGAAGTGTGAGCCCTTTGAACACTTGGTAATTGACACGCCACAGGACTTTAGCGGGACGATTATCGAGCGACTTGGGCGCAGAAAGGCAGAGATGAAAGCGATGAATCCGATGGGTGACGGATTTACGCGCTTAGAGTTTGAAATCCCTGCGCGGGGGCTTATTGGCTATCGTAGCGAGTTTTTGACAGATACAAAGGGCGAGGGCGTGATGAATCACAGCTTTTTAGAGTTTCGCGCATTTAGCGGAAGCGTGGAATCGCGCAAAAATGGTGCGCTCATCTCTATGGAAGCGGGTGAGGCGACAGGATTTTCGCTTTTTAACATTCAGGAGCGAGGGGTGCTTTTCATCGCGCCACAGGCAAAAGTCTATGTGGGAATGGTGATAGGCGAACATAGCCGTGATAATGACTTAGATGTCAATCCCATAAAGGCAAAGCACCTTACAAATATGCGCTCTAGTGGTGCAGATGAGGCAATCAAACTCGTGCCACCACGCGATTTAACGCTAGAGAGGGCATTAGAGTGGATAGAAGAAGATGAGATTTTAGAAATCACGCCACTAAACTTGCGAATCCGCAAAAAGATTTTAGAGCCAAATGCAAGAAAAAGGGCAAATGCTAAAGCCAAGTAGCATAAAGCAAATATGCGTAAGCGCAAAATCTTGGCTATGCTATGTGCTTTATCAGCTTTTGTCTTAGCAATCTTGTATCACAATAATCCCACAATTAAGGAGTAGATTTTTTGCTTGACTTGCGAAGTAGTATAAAAAAGCATTTTAAGATAAAAGGATTTTTAAAATAAATGTTTTTTAAGCTACTTTTTGCTTTTGCTAAACTACCAAATAAAACTTGCTTGTAAGAACTCTACTTGAATTTATAGGGGCAGTTTTTTGGTTTGTTTGCCTCACTATTTTGTATTTATTTGTGCCTATTTGTGTTGTTATCTGTTTTGATTCTGTTTTTTTTTTTTTTGTATAAACCAAATCATCAATTAAGGAGATACGATGAGCCTTTCTACCAAGCATATCACTGCAAAATCGCTACTAGAGCCAAACCCGCAAGTGCTAGAACAAAACGCGTTTTTGGAAGCGATGAGATTTCGCCACGCGTGCAAAGTGTTTGATAGCACCAAAAAAATCCCACAAAATCACTTAGACATCATCATCGAATCAGGTAGGCTAACGCCTAGCTCATTTGGACTAGAGCCTACGCGCTTGCTTGTAGTGCGAGATAGCAGTGTGAGAGAATCCCTAAAACCACTTTGCTGGAATCAATCTCAAATCACAGATTGCAGTGAAGTGGTGATTTATCTAAGCAAAATCGCTGATATGAGCCACACTACAAACTACGCTACACAAATGTTTGAGCGAAAAGTAGGCGGTAGTAAGCCTGAGGAAGTGAGAGCAAAGCTAAAGGCTTACAAAGATGAGCGATATGCGGGATTTCTAGCGCAAAACGGCTATGTGGATTCTAGCTCAATATATCAGTGGAGTGCCAAGCAAGCCTACTTGATAGCAATATCGATGATGAATTGCGCTGCGTTTTTGGGAGTGGATTCTTGCGCGATTGAGGGGTTTGACAGAAGTGAGCTAGAGGAGTTTTTGGGGATTGATACTTTTAGTGAGCAAGTAGCACTGCTTGTTTGCTTTGGGTATAGAATCGCACCTCCTAAGCACAAAGCACCTAGAATCGCCTTTAATGAATTTGCAAAAATACTCTAAATAAGGATAAAAAATGTCAAAATCAGATTTTACAGTTACTAAGCGAAACGGCAGAATCGAACTCCTTGATGTCAATAAAATCAAAAAATATACTTCAAGCGCGGTGGAGGGACTAAGCGGAGTAAGTCAGAGTGATTTGGAAATGGACGCAAAGCTACATTTCCGCAATGGTATCAACACATACGAAATCCAACAAACACTTATCAAAACCGCAGTAGATAAAATCGATATAGACACGCCAAATTGGACATTTGTCGCAGCAAGGTTATTTTTGTATGATTTGTATCATAGAGTAAATGGCTTCACAGGATACAAACACCTAAAAGACTACTTTGAAAACGCAGAATCTCAAGGCAAAATCATAAGCGGACTAAAAGAAAAATTTGACTTAGAGTTGCTAAACTCTAAAATCGAGCCAAAGAGAGACTTGCAGTTTAACTATCTTGGGATAAAAACTCTCTATGATAGGTATCTAATCAAATCCAAAGAAAATAAACCTATTGAATTACCACAACATATGTTTATGTCAATAGCAATGTTTCTAGCACAAAATGAAAAAGACAAAAATGAATGGGCGATAAAGTTCTATGATATGATTTCCAAGTTTGAGGTGATTTGCGCTACGCCCACACTTGCAAACGCCCGCACACCGCGTCATCAGCTTAGCTCTTGCTATATCGGTAGCACGCCTGATAATATTGAGGGGATTTTTGATGCCTACAAAGAAATGGCGTTGCTTAGCAAGTATGGTGGCGGAATCGGGTGGGATTATTCCAAAGTGCGCGGACTTGGTAGCTTCATCGATGGACACAAAAATGTAGGTGGTGGCGTTGTGCCATTCCTAAAAATCACAAATGATGTCGCTATCGCGGTAGACCAGCTTGGCACGCGCAAAGGCGCAATCGCTACTTACCTAGAAGTGTGGCACAATGATGTAGAAGAGTTCATCGAGCTACGCAAAAATAGTGGGGAAGAAAGACGCAGGGCACACGATTTGTTCCCTGCGCTTTGGATTTGTGATTTGTTTATGAAGCGTGTGGAGAAAGATGAGCTGTGGACACTTTTTGACCCATATCAATGCCCAGAGCTTACCGAACTGTATGGAGAAGAGTTTGAGGCAAAATACATTGAGCTAGAAAACAACCAAGACATTCTAAAAAAACGAATGAAAGCAAAAGAGCTATGGAAAAAGATTCTTATAAACTACTTTGAAACAGGAATGCCGTTTTTGTGCTTTAAAGATAACGCAAACAGGGCTAATCCAAACGCGCACGCAGGAATCATACGAAGCTCAAATCTCTGCACAGAGATTTTCCAAAACACTGCACCTAGCCACTACAAAGTCGAAGTAGAATTTGAAGATGGCAAGAAACAATACTTTGAAGAAAATGATGAAATAACAACCGATGAGGGAGTAAAAAAGAAAGCAAACAAACTCACTTCCCTAGACTCTATCAAAGGCAAAAAAATCTATATCACTACCAAAATCCAAGAGGGCGGCAACACCGCTGTATGCAACCTAGCAAGCGTGAATCTAAGCAAAATCCACACAAAAGAGGACATTGAGCGCGTGCTACCTGTGGCTATTAGAATGCTTGATAATGTGATTGATTTAAATTTCTACCCAAATCGTAAAGTAAAATACACAAATATGCAAAATCGCGCCATAGGGCTTGGCGTGATGGGCGAAGCCGAAATGCTCGCCACAAAGCAAATAGAGTGGGGAAGCCAAGAGCATCTAAACACGATTGATAATATAATGGAAATGATAAGTTTCAATGCGATTCTCTCCAGCTCCAATCTCGCTAAAGAGCGCGGAAGCTATCCACAATTTGAGGGGAGTAATTGGAGTAAGGGGATTTTCCCTATCGATGTGGCAAACAAAAATGCACTAAATCTCACTGATAAGACACTTTTTGATACAGAATATAATTGGCAGGAGTTGCGCAACAAAGTCAAATCACAAGGTATGCGAAATGGCTATCTTATGGCGATTGCACCGACTAGCTCGATTTCGATTTTGGTAGGCACGACACAGACCATCGAGCCTGTGTATCAAAAAAAGTGGTTTGAGGAAAATCTAAGTGGCATTATCCCCGTAGTCGTGCCAAATCTATCTATTGATACGATAAACTACTACCCCTCCGCATATAGCCTAGACCAAACACTTCTTGTCAAAGCCGCAAGTGTGCGCCAAAAGTGGATTGACCAAGGACAAAGTCTAAATATCTTTTTGCCATCTGGGGACACAAAAGGAAAACTTCTAAACGATATATATATGCTTGCGTGGAAGCTAGGGCTAAAATCCACTTACTACCTCCGCACAAAAAGCCCTGAAATCAAAGATGATGTTGTGGATAGGGGACTAGAGTGCATAAACTGCCAATAACTCTGCAAAAATATCTAATGGAGAGAAAATGAAATTTGTAAGCGTCATAATGGGGAGCAAAAGCGACTACGAGGTGATGAGCGAATGCTTAAAAGTGCTAGATAATTTTGGTGTGCGCTATGAAGTGCTTATCTCTTCAGCACACAGAAGCCCACAGCGCACGCACGACTACATAAAAGACGCAGAATCTCGTGGGGTGCAAGTGTTTATCGGTGCGGCTGGTATGGCAGCCCACCTAGCGGGTGCGATAATCTCTCAAACCACAAAGCCCGTAATCGGTGTGCCACTAAAAGGTGGAATCCTAGATGGGCTTGATGCACTCCTTTCAACCCTGCAAATGCCATCATCTATGCCTGTGGCAACTATGGCAGTAGGCAAAGCAGGCGCGATAAACGCGGCATATCTAGCCACGCAAATCCTTAGCCTAAATGATGAAAATCTAGCGCAAAAACTTCGACAAGACAGACTAGAAAAGCAAGAAAAAGTCGCACAAGATTCTGCTTCAATAGAAGTTTTGCTTAGCTCAAAATAGATAAGTTTTTTGTATTTTTTAGTTTTTTTATGTTTTTTTCTTGCGCCTTGCACTTTTATATTTTTTGCTAAAAAAATATAAAAACTTTGGCAAGAATTTTTGTAGTGTCTTTTGCAATATTTTAAGGTTATCTAGTTTTGTTTGAGTTTTTACAAAGAATCTTTAAGGAATAATTTTTGCATATAGTGGCTTAGAAAAGCACAAATGCAAAGGAATATAATGGAATCCAACGCACCCACAAGCACTTCTACAACCCCAGCATCTGCAAAGGCTTGGATAGAATTTAGCGAATTTCTAAAACTCTCTGGCTTAGAAGAGCAAAAAGTTCTTGAAATGATAGAAAATGGGCTAATCACAAGCAAGGAGGAGGACGGACGCAGGCTAATCGAAGCAGAGAGTAGCTCAAATGCCCTAGTGCAGCGCGTGCAAACAGGGCTTACCTCCGCAGAAGCAAATGGTAGCTCTTATGACCCCGTGTTTGTAGAGCGCACGATTCACACTATTATGGGCTTGCACGACAAAGTCATCAGTGCAAAAGATGAAACCATAGTCGCCTTTAAAAGTGAAAATAGCTTCCTAAAAGACGCGCTAATCTCTATGCAGGAAGTCTATGATGATGACAAAAAAACGATAGAAGTAATGCGCGAAGAGTTAAGCCACGCTAGAGAAGAACTAGAATTTATGAAGCGCAAATATCGGCTAATGTGGGGGAAAGTCGCAGACTTGGGAAACGCTAAGGGGTAGATAGTTTTTGTGGGTTTTTGTAGACTTTATGCAGAATTGTAAAAAAATTATAAAAAAAATTTGGATAAAAATATGCTTTTGCACTCAATAGCTAATTGCAAAAAAGCATTTGATTTTTTGTTTTTGTAGCTAAATAACCATTTTGATTTCAGGGTGGGAGCTAAGGAGGGAAAAAATCTCATTGCGATACTTCTCACTATCCACGCTAGTGCTTAAGTGCATAGATACAAATCGTCCTTTTGATGAGCGATTTTTGGATTCTAGGCGATAAGGGGTTTGCATTATCTCGCCTACGATTTCGCTGATTTTCTCGGCATTTTCGCCTATTATGCGATATTCCCACACGCAAGGGTAGCTAATCTCTAGCTTGCTTTTCATACTCGCTCCTGCTTTTTAGGGTTCTCACACTTCCACATTTTTTTGCGCTTCAATGTATATCATTACCTAGCTCTAAAAATATCTGCTCTAAATGCTTTGGAATCGCTACGGGCTTTTGGCTTACCACATCGACATAGCCTAGTCGCACTTGCGCGCTAAATATTTTTTCTTCACTAGGACTATCAAGTTGTTTTTTTTGAGTGGATTTTTGCGCTGATTCTAGGATATTCGCACTAGAATCTAGCACGCTTAAATGAGGTAGTTTATAAATATCTTGGAGTAGGACTATTTGGACTTTGCCGAGTTTTGTAAGTTTTGAGCGCACTTCTAGCATATCCCCTAGCCTAGCAAAGCCCAAAAACTTCGCCTCCATAACACTCACTACAAACCCAGCACTTGTTTGAGATGGCAATAGTCCTCGCGAGAAAAATAGCTCACTCCTAGCCCGTTCGCAGTATTTTATGTAGTTTGTATGATACAAGATACCGCCACAATCGGTATCCTCATAGTAGATTCGTATTCGCATTTAGGATTTACCAAGTATTTGTGGGTAAGAATTTGGACTTGATTTCTTGGGCTAATTCATTAACTTGATATACAAAGTTTTGCAATCAACTAGCATAGGTTTGCTAGAATCTATGCAAATCATCACTCTTAAGTAGCACTTCAGCTACTAGCGGTCTTCTTTGATTCTAGCTGCTTTACCTTTTCTATCACGCAGATAATACAGCCTTGCTCTGCGCACACGGCCAACGCGTAGCACTTGTATGCTTTCCAAGCTATCGCTATAAAGTGGGAAAGTTTTTTCTACACCGACATTGTTTGCGCCGATTTTGCGAACGGTAAAGGTGCTATCCACACCATTGCCACGGATACAGATACACACGCCCTCAAAATTTTGGATTCTTGTTTTATCACCCTCCACGATACGAATGCCTAGCTTAATGGTATCGCCCGCCTTAAATTGTGGGACTTTTTTATCCCCGATTTGAGATTTTTCAAAATTCTCAATATATCGATTTTTCATTGTCTATCCTTTCTTTTTGGGGTTATTTGGATTGTGGATTTTCCATTTTTCAAAGAGATTTGGACGGAAATAGCGCGTCTTACACACTGCCAAATCATTTTTCAAAATGCTGATTTTACTATGATTTCCCTTTGAATACACTGAAGGGGCGATAAAATTTACAAAATTTTTATCATTTTTCGCGCTTGCTTGGCAAGAAAATCCAAAATCTGCAGTAGAAAAATCTGTAAAGAAACTATCCAAAATCTTCTCGCCCTTGATATGTCGCGCAAATACGGGGGCTTCGAGCAAGTAGTTTTCAAAGCTCTCCCCCTGCAAAGACTCGCTATTGCCAAGCACACCGCTAATATTTCTAGCGATACTATCACATAGACATAGCGCGGCTAGCTCGCCACCTGTGAGGATAAAATCCCCTATGCAAAACACCTCATCGGCGAATGCCTCTATCGCCCTCTCATCGACCCCCTCATAACGACCACAAACAAAGGCGATATGAGGTTTTTTTGCTAGCCTTTTTGCGTCATTTTGGGTAAATGGCTTGGCACAAGGGGTTAGAAAAATGATATGCGGCCGTGCTGTTTTGCAAATATTTATGTCAGTATTTTTGCTAGCGTTTTTGCTGGTATTTTTGCTTTTTGAAGTATTTTTATCGGTGGCTTGTATGCAGTCTTGTGTAAAATCCTGCGTAGAATCTAGCGCAAAATCTTGCTGTGGAATCTGTGCTTGATTTTGCCTAGCGTCTTGGTTTGTTGTTTTTTGCAGTGATGAGATAGCACGACTAAGCACTTCATAGCTTATCACTTGCCCTGCCCCACCGCCGATTTGGGGCATATCTACGCTTTTATAAGCGTTTGTAGCAAAGTCGCGGATTTGTATCGTCTCAATGCTGATTAGTCCATTTTCTCGCGCATTTTTGAGGATAGAATCGCTGAAGTATCCCTCAATGAGCTGGGGAAAAAGTGTCAAAAAACTAAAGTGCATTTTTACCCTTTATTTGCGCCTTGTTGCGCTATTTTTGCTTGCTTGCGTTGTAGATTTTACTAGATTTTGCACTGATTTCCTAGCTTTGCTCTAAAATAGCTTTGGCGTTTTTGGTAAAAATCCTGCCCGTTTGCAAGCAAATTTCTAGGATAAATCTATCAATATAAGGCACAAGGAATGTTTTTGGTTTTTTTTGTTTTTTTGTGGGTTTGGTGGTGGGGTTTGTAGATTTTGCTATATTTTTTGATTTGTTGAGTTTGTGCTGTGTGGATTTCGTAGCGATATTTGATGCAAGATTATCAGCCACTTCCACTATGAAATAATCAACATTGCCAATGCGCTCAATATCTCGCACAATGCCTAGATTTTCGCCATCTTCGATAATGTCTAGCCCGATAATGTCAAAGTAAAAATACTCATCTTTTTTTAGCTTGCAATGCTCTCTACTCTGTGCTTTTGTCGCATAGATTTTGGCATTTACAAGCTGCTTGGCACTATCTGCCGAAGTGATTCCCTCAAACTCGATGAAATATTTATCGTTTTTTTTGATAAAAGAGCTTACTACGAGAGTGAGCGTAGTATGGGTAGATATAGTAGTGGCAAATTCCGTAGATTCTGCCACATTTGGATACATACTCCCAAAATCTTTGGTGGTATTTTGAGATTGTGTTTTTGATTTTATTTTAGATTTTAGGGATTCTAGCTCGTTTGCAAGCCTTACTTGCACTTCTATGCCACGAGATAAAAACTCCTCAAAATCCCCACTAAGCCAAAAGCAAAGTCCACCTTTTAGTCCGCTTACACGCCCTATTTTGCCGACTTCTACAAATTCTGCAAAATCTGCATTTTTTGCGGATTCTGCTATGCTTTTAGATTTTGCAAAATCTATATTTTTTGATTCTTTTTTGGACTTTTTAGAATGTGAGGATTCTAAAAAATGTTTGCCCTTCTCGCTTAAAGAGGAGGATTCTCTAGTGTGGTTTTTATTTTGGCTACTCATTATTTGGGTGGACAGTGATTTTATAAGTCAGCCCATCTTTTGCTTTGCACCCAGAGACGAAAGTCTTAAGAGCGGCTATCATCTTGCCCTCCTTGCCTATCACGCGCCCCATATCTTGCACCCCGACAAAAACATCAAGCAACTTCATATTTTCATCTTTTAGCAAGCGACTCTCTACTGCGACTTGCTCGGGATATGCCACGATTTTTTTGACATAGCTTTCTAGAAATTTCTCTATCATTTTTTACTCTTTGATAATGTAGTATTTTTGATTATTTGAAATAATTTAGCACTTAAAAATATTCGCTATTTTTTCCAAACTTTCAAACTCTATAAAATCCCCTTAAAAACCAAATCCCCGATTTATCCCCTATTTTTCCCCACGCCTAAAAATACAAGAAAACCCAAAATCCCCTAAAATTTACATTGTGCTATAAAGAACTTTAAAAATTCTAATCGAAAATTTTAATCGCCCCCCAAATCCATATAAAACATCACTTCACTATTTCACGCTTGCTAGCTTTTCTACTCGCTCACTCATCTTTGCACCCACGCTTTTCCAATACGACAGTCGCTCGGTGTCGATTTTGATAAGTGCGGGTTCTACAAGCGGATTATAATATCCGATAGATTCTATCCAGCCTCCATCGCGCCTCTTGCGAGAGTCCGTTACTACAACGCGATAAAAAGGCTTTTTTTTGCGTCCCATTCGTGTGAGTCGTATAACCGTTGCCATTGCTACTCCTTTGATTCTTAAAGTAAGATTGATAAAACAAAGCGCAAATTATAGCAGATAATTCACAAGATAATTCACATAAATCAAGCGTTTTTCTAACCAAAATCCAAGCCACACACAAAAAATGTCCGTTTTTTTTTTTTTTTGTTTCTGCATTCTTAACAAAAAATAGATATTTTTTTACTACATTTTCAGTAACGGAGAAAAACGGAGAATGCGCACTTTTTAGATTTTTTGCCTTTAGATTTTGTGTAAGGATTTTGCTAGAGATTATCAAAAATCACTAAAATCCGCTATGAATCTTTAAGCAGATTTTCTAAAAATTGTGTTGAAAAAGTTTTCTTCAAATTCTACATAAGACTTGCGGGGAGCGCACAATGGATATAAGAGATGTCAAAAAGATTCAAGAAGGCATAAGTAGCAAAGACAATCAAGTAGAGCGCATAAAAATCGGTATTGTGTGCTTTTTTATGCTTAGCGTGGTGATTATCTCGCTTTTGGGGTATTCTACACAGCCACTTTTGCTTGCGTTTGCCGCGCTTGTGGGTGCGTATATGGCGATGAATATCGGCGCAAACGATGTGGCAAACAATGTAGGACCTGCTGTTGGTTCTAAGGCTATCACTCTTACAGGCGCGATTATCATTGCTGCGATTTGTGAGGCAAGTGGCGCGATTCTCGCAGGTGGAGATGTCGTAAGCACGATAAAATCCGATATCATCGCTCCTGAAAAAATCGCAAATGCTGAAATCTTTTTGTTTGTTATGCTAGCTGCGCTTCTATCGGGTGCTATTTGGGTGCATTTGGCTACGATTTTGCGTGCTCCTGTGTCTACTACGCACGCTATCGTGGGCGGTGTGCTAGGAGCGGGGGTAGTCGCTGGTGGCGTGGCTGCGGCAAATTGGTGGGTGCTAGGAGGAATAGCACTTAGCTGGGTTATCTCACCTGTTATGGGCGGAATCATAGCGGTAATATTTTTGGTATTTATAAAGCGGACTATCACTTACAAAGAGGACAAAAAAGAAGCGGCAAAAAAAATCGTGCCTTTGCTAGTATTTGCGATGAGCTGGGCATTTTGCGCGTATCTTTTGTTGAAAGGATTCTCTAAGCTATACTCTTTTAGCCCACTGCAAGCGGGGCTTATCTCACTATTTGTGGCTATCGTGGTGTATTTTGTAACCACGCCTTTTATCCGCCAAAAAGCCTCCACGCTTCAAAACACCAAAGAATCCATAAACACACTCTTTACGATTCCGCTGATTTTTTCTGCGGCACTGCTTAGCTTCGCGCACGGCGCAAACGATGTGGCAAACGCCATAGGTCCGCTCGCTGCGATAAATGAAGCACTAAGCGGTGGCGACATAAATAGCAAAGCTAGCGTGCCTTTTTGGATTATGCTTATCGGTGGGCTTGGGATTTCACTGGGGCTAGCACTCTATGGTCCTCGCCTAATAAGAACAGTGGGTAGTGAGATAACCGAGCTAGACAGAATGCGTGCTTTTTGTATCGCTATGAGTGCGGCTATCACGGTGCTACTAGCAAGTGCGCTAGGACTGCCTGTAAGCTCCACACATATCGCTATCGGCGCGGTTATCGGGGTGGGGTTTTTGCGCGAATATATCAAGGGACGATACTTTGAAATGTGTGAGCAAATCATCAAGGCACACAAAGGCAAAGACCAAAAAGTAGCTGAAGAGTTCCTAAGGACTTTTGCCAAAGCAAATGTCAAGCAAAAAGCCCAAATGCTAGAAAGCCTAAAGACAAAAAATCCAAACTTTGAGCTAACAAGCAAAGAGAAAAAAGAGCTAAAGAAATTCTACAAACACGAGCTAGTCAAGCGCAGTGAGATAAACAGAATCATCGCTTCTTGGGTGATAACCGTGCCTGCTTCTGCTGTGCTTGGGGGATTTGTATTTATCGCGTTTAAGGTAATGTTTATCGATGGGTAGATTTTATATTTGCTAGAATCTAGTTTGATTCTAGCAAAAGGTGTATAAAGTCTATAAATCTTTTAGATACTCCAAAAGCGCGTAGAAATTCTCTTTCGTGGTTTCCTCTACTTGAGTGTCGCTGTTTTTAAACCATCTACTTAGATTGCTACGCTTGATGACTTTTTTGCTAGAATCTAGCAAAAACTTTTGCATATCGTTTTTGCTAAAAAGATTCTCTATTTCCTTGATTTTATCCCGAGTTGCATCTTGCGCTTCAAATGCCTCATCTATGCTTATTACTTTTAGATTGTCTTTCTTGTGATTTTTTATAGCTTCGCCTGATTTGTCATTATCTAGAAGCAATAAGGCGTAATGCTCTTTGTGCGCTCGTGCGAGTTTGGGTAGCTCTTCTAAAATCTTTTTTTGCTTGTCGCTAAGTCCTTTTTTGTCTTGCTCTATTTTGCCTAGCCCGCCGATTGGCAAAAAGGCTATATCTAACTTTTTGTCCTTTTCTTTTTCATAGAGTAGCTTAAATTTTATGAGGTAGTTATAATCCGTGATTCCCTCTACAAAGATAATCCTACTATCCCCACCCACCATAGAGAAGTGATTATCCACCCCAAAGGCTTGCCCTATCTTAGCGAGCGAATCTATCTCATCATCTATGGTAGAAAAATCATTGATGATTTCCGTGCCACAGACTTCTTTATTTTTGGCATTGTCCTTGCTAGCCACTCTTTGCTTGATGATACGAATCTCATCTAAATGATTTATATCTATCATATATGGCGTGTGTATCGCTGCTATGAAAGTGATATGCTTTGACTTGGCAAAGTCTTTTAGAAACTTTCGCAAATCTCTTTGAGTGGGGATACTTAGGCTACCACCTAGCTCATCAAGCAAGACTATATCGCCGTTATTTAGATTATGCGAATGCAAGAAATTAAAGAAAAAGCTAAAAAACCACTGAAATCCTGTGGATTGTTGAGAGAGTGTAAGTGGCTCTTTTATGGTGTTTTTCTTGCTAAAAGATAGTGATATACGAGCACTCTCTAGCCGAAGTCTGAAGGCATATTCACTTCCCCATTGATATAGTTCGTTGAATTTCTTTGTAACAGCATTTTTGATAATCTTGTTTATATTCTCTTCTAGATTTTCCCTATATGCGTCATTTTTATTTTTGGAGTAGCACTCTTGTATCTGTGTGGCTACTTTGGTATCTCCTAGTGCTTTGCATAGGCTTTGGAAAAATCTAGAAGTGCCAAAATCTCTTGGTGTGGTAACCAAATCGCTATCTTTCACTTGATTTTCCTCATACCAAATCACTTGAGGTATAAGGCTCTCATCTCCTGATATATCTACTCCACTCTGTTGATAGATTATAAAAGAATCCACTTTAGGAAAGAAAATCTCTTTTAATTTATTATATTTGTCCTTAAAAGGATTGGAATCTATCCTGCTTTTATTACTATATTGACGCTTTAATTTATCTACTTGTTTTCTTAGCTTGGTGATTTTATCAGCATATTCATCACTATTAGCCTCATCACAAATTTCATCAAAAAGGTCAATTTTTTGCTCCAACAATGAGAGATTTTCACTTACATAGTATTCACATCGCTCTCTTCGGCTTGTGGAATAATAACCGTAATCTGCATATCTATATGCTTTCCAATCAATATTGTCAAAATAAACTCTTGTAGCCTTGTCATAAAATGAGGTAATATATTCCTCAAACTCACTATCTTCCTCTACCTCATCATACTTCCACTTCTGCCACTCATCATTAATTTTATCCTCAAGAAATATCTCACTAATCTCACTAAACTTTTGGCTAAGTGCTTGATAAGTCGCTTTCCTATCGATAATCTTTTGCTTTTTGCCTATGTTTTCCACATATAAGATTTCGACAAAATTTTCCTTGCATTCCCCTATTTCATTTTTGAGATTATTTGTGCCATTTACTGATTTATCTTGCCACTTCTTAAAATCCGCTTTTAAAAACTTCTTTAGCTCATTTGCATTATCTAGAGTGGTGATACTAGGCTCTTTTGATTGTATAGACTCAATAGTCTCCTTTACCCAAAAACGACAATTTGCGATAAATGCCCTATCAATGTTTTTTACCTCGCTAATATCGTTGATTTTTATCACACGAAAGCAGCCCAAGTCTTTCCCCGCCCTAGTCATACAAAAAAACACAAATCCCAAATCTTGTAACACAAGCCGAATCTCTTCTCTAGGATTTTTTTGGGATTTATTCATATCGTGAAATGCCAAAACATTGGCATTGTCAAATAAACCTCTACAATGCTCTATGTATTCTTTTTGAGAAATCCCTTTTAGCCTTGCTCCCTCCTCTAGTGATTCAGGCGTAAAACTGATATTAAAATCCTTATCTTTAAACTCCTTGCTTAATGATCGCAATTTGCTAAAATCTAGTTTGGCAGAAGTCGCCCCCCCCCCCCCCGCAGAAGTATTTGTAGAAGCACTTGCAGATGAAATATCAGCAAAAGCGATAGTTTTCTCTATAAGTTTTATACTTGGGTTTGCTTCCTCACAACCTACGAAGTTTGGCTTATCGCTTTCTTGGAAAGACTTATCTCCAAATGCTTTTATCGCAGATAGTAGATTGCTTTTGCCGACATTGTTTTCACCGATGACAAATAGCAAATCCCCGCTATCGCTTGGTGGCAGGATAAGGGTTGTTTTCTCTCCTATGCCTAGATTTTTGAAGTTGTTGATTTCAAGTTTGCGTGTTTTTTTGACTTTATCACTTTGGATTTTGTCTTTTTTATCTGTTGCTGTGGATTTTTGCAGATTTTGGAGCGGATATTTTATTTACGCCTGTGAGGATATATTCTGCAATATAGCCTGCGATTTCGACATCTACCGAGCTTGTTACATTATGCACCTTTAAGCCCATCTCTTTAGCTTTTGTGAGAACCTCTTCTGGCTTTCTTGCGGTTTCTTGTGCGATTTCTGATAGTTTTACTTTAACCATTAACTCATCTCCTTATTCTATGGTATAGTTTAAGCTGATTTTAAGATTTAGAGAAGCATAGAAAGCTATAAGTGGCTCTAGCTTCTCCAAATCGCTTTGTGTAGGGGCTGGTCTAGCGATGATTTTAGCACATTCTAGCAAGTATTCCAAGATAGCATCATAGATTTCGCTACTGCTAAGCAAATCTATAAAATCTATCTTTGTCTTGCTTTCTTTTTTTAGCAAGCTAGCGATGATTTCCTCTTTTTGGGCTTTGCTTTCTTTGGTGTCTTGCTTGCCTAGATTTATCGTAGCGATATGCCTCAAAATCCCTATCCTACTCAAATCCTCCTGCTTGTCGATAAACTCAAACAGCCTTAGCACTTTGGCTTGGATTTTGTCTTTTTGCCCTCTCTCATATAGCTCGATAAACTTATATGCCGTAGGGCGAGAAATATACAAAAACTCCGCCAAATCCACAAGCCTAAAATCCGCCTCGCGCATTTTGTCGCGCAAAAACTTCACGCTTTTGGTGCTTTTAGCTATGTTTTTTTTGGTAGTGGATTTTGGCTTTGTTGATTTTTGCATTTATCTGCCTTAAGTTTTAGATTTTGCTTTGATGAATTTATAAACTTGGCAAAAATTCATCGGGGATAATTGTAGCTCATTTTTACATTATTTGTCAATATATATTTTACAAAAAATGTAAAATAATGCTTTTTCATCAACGACAAATCCTACCAAACTACACAATTTGCTAACTATATTTTAAGTATTTAGTGCTATAATCCACCAAATTTGTTTTTTATGAGGTTTTTTAAGATAGCTTGATTTAGCCTGACTTTGTTTCGGGGTTTTGGGCGTTTCAAGCTTTAGTTAGTGATTTGGGCTTTGCTAGATTATTGGATTTTACAAAACCCAAAAACCTAGCTAGCAAACTAGAAGCTACCAAAGCCTATATTTGCATTCTTTGTGGCGTTATCTACACTGCACTTAAATGCTAGATAGGTTTTCTTAAGGAGTTGAGACTTTGGACCCGTCCCATTCGGTTTTTATGCTGATTTTGGCAGTCATATTTGTGTTATTAAATGCCTTTTTTGTTGTCGCAGAGTTTGCGATTGTCAAAGTGCGCCGCTCCAAGCTAGAGGAGCTACAAAAAAATAGCCAAAGGGCTAAATTAGCACTAGACATCACTAAGCGACTAGATTCTTACCTCTCTGCTACCCAGCTAGGTATCACGCTATCTTCGCTCGCACTTGGGTGGATAGGCGAACCTGCATTAGCTAGGCTTGTAGCGATTCCTTTTGCGCACTTTTTTGGAGAAAATCCACTTCTTATCCACAGCATAGCAGTGTTTATCGCTTTTACGCTTATCACGCTTTTGCACGTAGTGCTAGGCGAAATCGTGCCCAAATCAATCGCCATAGCCAAAAGTGAAAAATCCGCGCTCTTTGTAGCGTATCCTCTATACTACTTCTCTGTGGCGTTTTACCCTATTATCAAGCTTTTTGACGCGCTAGCTGCGTTTATCTTGCTACAGATTCATATCACACCTGCAAGTGAGGAAGAAAACGCACACTCTGAAGAGGAGCTAAAAATCATCGTGGGTGAGAGCCTAAAGGGTGGCTTCATCGACTCTTATGAGGGTGAAATCATCAAAAATGCGGTGGATTTTAGCGAAACTATCGCAAAAGAGATAATGACACCGCGCAAAGATATGGTGTGTCTAAATGCAGAATCTAGCTATGCTGAAAATATCGCAATCATCAAGCAGACAAACCACACACGCTATCCCTACTGCAAAAGTGGCAAAGACAATATCATCGGTATGATTCACATACGAGATTTGCTTATCAGCTCGGCAGAATCCAAATCCAAGCCAAACTTGGAAAGCATTATCCGCAAAATGATTATCGTCCCAGAGACAGCTAGAATCTCACAAATCCTAACCACGATGAACAAAGAGCAAATCCACATAGCCCTTGTCATCGATGAATACGGCGGCACAGCAGGGCTGCTGACGATGGAGGACATCATAGAGGAAGTGATGGGTGATGTAACCGATGAGCACGATATGAAAAACCAAGAATCAAAGCGCATAAGTGATGGCGTGTATGAAGTCAATGGTATGCTTGATTTGGAAAGCGTGGAGGAGCTTATGGGGATAGAGTTTCAAGGAGAGCTAGAGCAAGTAACTATCGGTGGCTATGTGTTTAACCTACTTGGGCGACTGCCTATGGTGGGCGATACTATCAAGCAAGAGGGGATAGAATTTGTCGTGCTAGAAATGGACGGTGCGAGAATCAAACGGCTAAAAGTGATAAAAATCGAGGAATCTACTAAGCAACCTAAGGAAGCTAAAAAGTCCTAAATATATCCAATCTTAGTGGCACAAAAATCAAGTAATGCAAGTAGAGCGAGTAGCACAAAAATCAAAAAAAGCGCAAGAATCAAAGAATCTCTACGCAAAAAACTTACCCACACAAAATCTGCCATTTTGCACGCTAGAATCCCGCTCCTTTAGCACAAAATCTAGCTTTAGAGAAGCGATAAAATCCCACCTAAAATCTAGCCCAAAATCTCACGCGCATTTTTGCAAAGACTCTAGCACAGATTCTAGTTACTCTAGATTTTATGCAAATTCTCGTCCTATCTCATATTCTCATCGCCACTTAAATTCCCTGCTAGAAAAAATTTTGTCCCAAAAACGATTTAAAAATATACTGCTTTTTTACCCACTGCCCTTTGAAGCAAATATCCTCCCACTCCTTAAAAAACTTAAAAAAAACAAAAATAAACGAATTTTTTTGCCAACTATAAAGGGACTTAACTTTAAAATGTTATTATATCGCTTGCCTTTAGTAAAAAATACATTAGGGATTTTTGAGCCACACCTTAGCTCTTATGTGCCAAATCGCATTGATTTCGCGCTTATCCCAGCACTTGGGATTGATAAATTTTATGCACGAATCGGTATGGGAAAAGGAATGTATGATAGGGTATTTGCAAGCCTATCAAAAAAACAGCCTAAGCACAAAATGTGCAAAACACAAAAAATATGTAAAGTATTTGTAAGCCAAAATCTATACATTTCCAAACTCCCTTTGTGCGAGGATTTCGACATTAGGGCAGATATGTATTTAAGCTATAAATTTGCAAAATCACAAAAAAAAGGTTTTTATAATGTCTTGGACACTTCTTATAAGTTTTTTAGGTTTCGGGGTGCTAGTAGGGGCGGTGGTATTTTTTATCTGCCGCAAAATCGCTAGCTTGGATTCTACTCATCTACTAACTCAAGCAAAAGCAAAAGCCCGTGCTATCGAACTAGAAGCGCAAGCCCTGCTTGATAAGCAAAAGTTTTTGGCAAAGGAGCGTGAGCTCCAGCTTGAGCAAGAATACAAAAGCAAAGTCCATAGTATGAATGAGGAGCTAAAGCGCAAGGCTTATGAGTTTGAGTGCAAAGAAAATCGACTAAAGGATAGGCTAGAGCGTGAGACAGCGGACTTAAAAAAAGAAAAAGAGAAAATCACTTTAGAGCTAAACAATCTATCTCTCCAAAAAGATAGCCAGCTAAAAATCCAGCAACAATACCTTGAAAAAATAGAAGAGCTAAATAAAACTCTTAGCCACTACACGGGACTTACCAAAGAGGAAGCAAGGCAAATGCTTCTAAAAAACCTAGAAGATGAGCTAATTGATGATAAAGCACACCTTATCCGCCGATACGAAAAAGAAGCAAAAGAGGAGGCTGCAAAAATCGCAAACTTTATCCTAGCCCAAGCCACTACGCGCTATGCGGGCGAGTTTGCCTCCGAGCGACTTATCAATGTCATAACACTGCCAGATGATGAGATGAAAGGCAGAATCATAGGCAAAGAGGGGCGAAATATCAAAGCCCTAGAGCTAAAAAGTGGTGTAGATGTCATCATCGATGATACGCCAGCTACGATTATATTAAGCAGCTTTAATCTCTACCGCAGGACCATTGCAGTAAAAACCATAAACACCCTTGTAGAAGACGGCAGAATCCACCCCGCCAAAATCGAGGAAGTCTATGAGCGAATTGAAGCACAAATGGATGCTGAAGTGCAAGAGGAGGGCAAAAGCGTGGTGCTTGATTTGGGGCTTGATTATATGCATCCAGAGATTATAAGGCTTATTGGTAAGCTACGCTACCGAGCGAGCTTTGGGCAAAATGCTTTGGGGCATTCTATACAGACGGCAAACCTAGCAGGTATCATCGCCGCACAGCTTGGTGGCGATGAAAAACTGGCAAGACGCGCAGGACTACTCCACGACATAGGCAAAGCACTCACTATCGAAAATGGTGGTGGCAATCACGTAACTTTGGGTGCGGAAGTATGCAGACGATACAAAGAGCACCCCGTAGTGATAAATGCGATAATGAGCCACCACGGAAATGAACCATTTGAGAGCGTAGAAGCAGCAGCGGTATGTGCAGCAGACACACTCTCTGCAGCTCGCCCGGGAGCTAGGAGAGAGGTGCTAGAGAGCTTCCTAAATCGTATGCAAGACTTAGAAAAAATCGCCAATGACAAGCTAGGCGTAAAGCAGGCTTATGCAATAAATGCGGGGAGAGAACTACGAGTGATAGTGCGCGCAGATGTGATAAATGATTCTCAAAGCATAGTGCTTGCAAAAGATATAGCCAAAGAAATAGAAAAAAATCTAAACTATCCCGGCGAAGTCAAAGTAAGTGTGATACGCGAAGTGAGGGCAGTAGAATTTGCCCACTAGGTTTTTTAAGTCAAGGCAAGATTTTTAAGTGATTTTTGATTCTTAAATGATTTGTGGTAAAAGGATTTTGCAATATAATCGGGGAAGTGAAAAAGCAACAAAAAACGACAGAAATAAAAAATCAAAAAATAGAGAAAGCAAAAGCGGGAGAAATAAAAACGATGTATAAAAACATAAAAAACACTTTTTTGATACTAAGTGTTGGATTTTGTGCTTTCTTTATAGGCTGTAAAGACAAAGAAATAAGCCAAAAAAGTTTTAGCTACACTTCGCTAGATTCTAGCTATGAGATTACCATAGAAACGCCACTTTTACCTAGCAACACCACAGATGATACTTCCGCAAATAAGGACAACTCACCCGCTAATAAAACTATCACAAATCCCAAATCCCTAAAAGAAAAGCTAATCCTCCAAAAAAATGGCAAGACACAAAACCGCATTATTATGCTTGTTTTTGTAGATGCAGATTGCGAGGATTGCGCAAGGTATTATGAGCATCTAAACCACTTAGATGCAGAATCCAAAGCGATGATTGTCGCTGTGCTATCACGCAAAATCGATGAAAAAGACTTAGTAGCATTGCAAAAAAAATATACGATTGATTTTGCTCTGCTAAACCCAAAATCTAACCAAAATAACGAGCTTTTAACACTACTTGTAGAAAATAAATTTGTGCGCATCCAAAATGACTTAAAATCAGTGAATAGTTTTATAAACCCCATAGAATCCAAAACAACACAAAAAAACGCGCAATCTGCAAAAGCTAATGATTCTAGCGATTCTAAAGAATCAAGTAATTTAAGCGAATCTCAAAAACTTCAGCCAACAGCCCCAAAAATCCCTGCCCTGCCCTACTTTGTGCTTTTTGATAAAGCGCAGGTATTTTACCAAGACTATGAGGGGATTATCCCAGAAGAGATTTTCTCAAGCGATATTGCCTCGCTTGCCCGATAGCTTTTATCGCAAAAACAGATATTGCCCACCTATCAAAATCCAAAAAGGATTGCAATGCTTACATTTCTACATAAAACCGCGCAAAATATCGCTTCACTTGTTACAAAAGATTCTAGCAACTCTATACAAAAAAATACCTTAGAAGAAGTGCTAATTGAATGCGACATAGACTATGAAATCATTGAGCAAATCCTATCACACCTCCCTAGCAAAATCACTAGAGAGGAGCTAAAAAGAGAATTTGAAATGATTCTAAAAAGCCAAAATGCAAAAAAAAATGAGCAAAAAGATAGCGCAGAAAACGAGGAAAGCAACGATGATTTTGCCACAAGGCTAAAAAAATCCACTCCCCAAAACCCTCTAGTAAGCCTCATCATCGGCGTAAATGGTGCAGGCAAAACCACCACCATAGCAAAATTAGCTGCCCACTCACTTGCGCAAGGAAAATCTACTCTTTTGGGTGCAGGAGATACTTTTCGTGCTGCAGCAAACGAGCAGCTAAAGCTATGGGGAGAGCGACTAGGAGTAGGCGTAGTAGCCACAAAAGAGGGTAGCGACCCAAGTGCGCTTGCCTTTAGCACGATTCAATCAGGGCTAGCAAAAGGCATAGAGCATATCATCATCGACACAGCAGGGCGACTACCAAATCAAGCAAACTTAAAAGCCGAGCTAGAAAAAATCCTGCGTGTATCAAAAAAAGCTCTAGAAAATGACGGAGTGAAAAGGGGACAATGCCAATGCGTGCTAATCCTTGATGGCACGCAAGGTAGCTCTGCACTAAGCCAAGCAAAAATCTTTGGAGAATCCCTTAAGCTAGATTTTGCTATCGTTACCAAGCTAGATGGTAGTGCAAAAGGCGGAGTGATTTTTAGCATTGCACATATTTTAGGACTACCCGTAGAGTTTATCGGTGTGGGGGAGAAAAAAGAGGACTTACTAGCATTTGATAAAAATGCCTACATAGAGGGGTTGCTTGATTGTATTTTTCCTGCTTAATTTTTTTGTCTAAATTTTCTTTGCCTAATTTTTATTGCTTGATTTGTATGTTTTTTTTAAGGCACAAAAATAAGACTTTTCTACAAAAATAGTGCATTAAAAAATGTTATGCAGATTTTATATACATTATTAGAATTTTGTCCTTATTGATACGCAATTTAGTTTGTATAGATTCTACACATTTGCTAAAAAGTTAAAGATTTTTTTAACTCGCCTTAGGATAAGATTTGCTATACTTATGGATTCTAAAAGTTAGATTTCGCATAATCTAACACACTCTAGAATAATGCAAAAGGAGCAACAATGCAATTTATCACAACTTACAACCAAGCCACACAAGAGCGAGCAAAAGAGGGAATCCCTCCACTTCCTTTGAAGCCAAATGAAGTCAGCGAAGTCATTAAGATTTTGCTAGATTCTGCATCTAGTAAGGCAGACAAAGATTTTGCCCTAGACTTGCTTACCAACCGCGTAAGCCCCGGTGTCGATGAGGGCGCAAAAATCAAAGCGCAATTTTTAGGAGAGATAATTGAGGGCAAAAAATGCGATAGTATAAATGCAGAGCTAGCCACAAAACTGCTAGGCACAATGCTAGGTGGGTATAATGTCCCGTTTTTGCTAAAAGCCTTAGAATCTAGCGATGAAAATATCGCAAAAACTGCGGCAAATTCTCTTAAGCACACACTTTTAGTCTATGATGCGTTTGATACTATCGCAGAGAAAAGCAAATCCTTGCCACTCGCAAAAGAAGTGCTAGAATCTTGGGCAAATGCCGAGTGGTTTTTGCACAAGCCAGAACTACCAAAGGAAATCAAACTAGCTGTGCTAAAAATTGATGGCGAAACAAATACTGATGACTTAAGCCCTGCTAGCGATGCTTTCACGCGAAGCGATATTCCGCTACACGCCAAAGCTATGCTAAAATCGCGCGTAGAAAACTACGAAGCAAGACTAGAATCAATAAAAAAAGTCGCCACAGAAAACGGCGCAAGTGTCGTGTATGTAGGAGATGTAGTAGGCACAGGAAGCAGTCGCAAATCCGCTTGCAACTCGATTGTATGGCATTTTGGCAATGAGATTCCTTTCGTGCCAAACAAAAAAAGCGGTGGCTTTGTCATCGGTGGGATTATCGCTCCGATATTTTTCGCCACTTGTGAGGATAGTGGCTGCCTCCCTGTGGTGGCAAATGTCGATGCGCTAAAAGAGGGAGACATCATCACGCTAAAACCCCATAGTGGCGAAATCCTAAAAAACGGCGAAGTAGTAAGCAAATTTAGCCTAAGCCCAAATACGATTTTTGATGAGATTCGTGCAGGTGGAAGGATTCCACTTATCATCGGGCGTGGGCTTACCAACAAGGCGCGCAAATTTCTAGGATTAGGAGAGAGTGAAATCTTCGCCAAAGCCTCCCAGCCACAGCAAAGCTCAAAAGGCTACACTTTAGCACAAAAAATGGTAGGCAAAGCTTGTGGCAAAGAGGGTGTGAGAGCGGGCGAATACTGCGAGCCTATCGCCACAACTGTGGGTAGCCAAGACACCACAGGGGCAATGACGCGCGATGAAGTCAAAGAGCTAGCTAGCCTTAGTTATAGTTCAGATTTTGTTATGCAGAGCTTTTGCCACACAGCTGCATATCCAAAGCCAGCGGATGTCAGTTTGCAAGCGACTTTGCCAGATTTTATGACTTCGCGCGGTGGTGTAGCACTGCGACCTAGAGATGGCGTGATACACTCTTGGCTAAACCGCTTTTGTTTGCCTGATACGGTCGGCACAGGTGGAGATTCTCATACGAGATTCCCTATCGGTATTAGCTTCCCTGCAGGAAGCGGACTTGTGGCGTTTGCTGCCGTTACGGGCAATATGCCACTAAATATGCCAGAATCTGTGCTAGTGCGATTTAAGGGCAAGCTAAATGCGGGTATCACTTTGCGTGATTTGGTCAATGCGATTCCATACTATGCTATAAAGCAAGGGCTACTAACCGTACCAAAACAAAACAAAAAGAATATCTTTAGTGGCAAAGTCCTAGAAATTGAGGGGCTAGAAGATATAAAAGTTGAGCAAGCATTTGAGCTTAGCGATGCGAGTGCAGAGCGAAGTGCAGCGGCTTGCACTATCGCGCTAAACAAAGAACCAATAATTGAATACCTGCAATCCAATATCGCACTTATCAATGCGATGATAAAAGACGGCTATGGCAATGCAAAAACACTAGAAAGGCGAGCGCAAAAAATGCGTGAATGGATAAACAATCCCGTCCTTATGCGAGCGGATAAAGACGCGGAATATGCTGCGGTTATTGAGATTGACTTAGCAGATATAAAAGAGCCGATTCTAGCTTGCCCAAATGACCCTGATGATGTGGCGACTTTGAGTGAGATACTAGCTGATGAGAAGCGTCCAAAAAATATTGATGAAGTCTTTATCGGTAGCTGTATGACAAATATCGGGCATTTCCGCGCGTTTGGCGAGATAATGAAAAACGAGGGGCAAAGCGTTACACGCACTTGGCTTGTGCCACCTACAAAAATGGATTCTAAGCAGCTAAGCGATGAGGGATATTTCAGCCTATTTGGCGCAAGTGGCGCAAGGATAGAAGTGCCGGGTTGCAGTCTATGTATGGGCAACCAAGCTCGAGTAAAAGACAATGCCGTAGTATTCTCAACTTCAACTAGAAACTTTGATAACCGAATGGGCAAAGGAGCGCAAGTATATCTAGGAAGTGCCGAGCTAGGTGCTGTGTGTGCTAAGCTAGGGCGACTACCAAGCGTGCAAGAATACCTACAAATCGTCCCACAAAAGCTAGGCGATAATACCGCTAAAGTATATAAATATTTGGAATTTGATAAAATCCAAGATTTTGCACTTTAAGATTTTGTGGCACTTTTGCTCATAGCAGGTTTTGTGTGTGTTTATCACACACAAGTCTTGTGAATCTCATCACTAGGACTTATAAGAACTTGCAAAAGATTTTACAAAAAGCGTAGGATTTGAGAATTTTTTAGGTTTTTTTTAAACCTTTTTAGTCTTTAAGTCCGCGCTTTTTGATTTCGCTTCATTTTTTCTTGCTAAAATTCTATCAATACTTCTAAAAACCAACCTCCAAAATAAAATCCAAAAACTAAAAAAGGTAAAAAATGGCAAAAAAATCTAGCCTTTTTGAATGTCAGCATTGTGGTTGGCAGACAACAAAATGGCTTGGTAAATGCGGAGAATGCGGCAGCTGGGATAGTTTGATAGAACTAAACCAAGTCCAAAAAGAATTTATCAAAGTCCAAAATAGTGCAATCTCTACTAGTGGGCTAAATAGCACAAAAACTCCACTTCCTATCACGCAAATAAGTAGCGAGCAAAATCACTTTTTTAGTTCATTTGAGGAGGAGCTAGACATCGTGCTAGGTGGGGGAATCGTGCGCGGTGGGCTATATCTTGTGGGTGGTAGTCCGGGAGTTGGAAAATCCACACTTTTGCTAAAAGTCGCGGGTAATCTCGCCAAAAACGCACACAATGTGCTGTATGTGAGTGGTGAGGAGAGTGCTGGACAGATACGACTTAGAGCGCAACGACTTGGCGCGATTCACAATCAGCTATTTTTGCTAAATGAAATCAACCTAGATTCTATCAAATTTGCCCTGCAAAATGGTGCTAAACAAGTGGAAGCAAAAAATCCAAATGATGAAAATCCTAAAAGTGAAAAAAGTCAAAAGCATACAAAAGATTCCGCAGGATTTGATTTGTGCATCATTGATTCTATTCAGACGATTTACTCGCCAAATGTCGCTTCTGCCCCGGGCTCTATAAGCCAAGTGCGTGAGATTACATTTGAGCTTATGCGACTTGCCAAAGAAAACAATATCAGCATTTTTATCATCGGGCATATCACAAAAGAGGGTAGCATAGCGGGACCTCGCGTGCTAGAGCATATGGTGGATTGTGTGTTGTATTTTGAGGGGGATTCTAGCAAGGAGCTAAGACTACTTAGGGGGTTCAAAAATCGCTTTGGCACGACTAGTGAAATCGGTATCTTTGAGATGAGTGCAGATGGCTTAAAAAGTGCCAAAGACGCCTCTAGGGCATTTTTTACACGCAAAAAAAGCGTAGCAGGTAGCGCGGTTAGTGTGATTTTGGAGGGCTCTAGGGCGTTAGTGATTGAAATTCAAGCATTGGTAAGCGAGAGCTATGGCAATCCACGGCGACAATCAACAGGCTTTGATAGTAATCGGCTAAATATGCTCCTAGCCTTGCTAGAGCGCAAGCTAGAGATTCCGCTAAATCGATATGATGTGTTTGTCAATGTCGTGGGTGGGATAAAGATTGGCGAGACTAGCGCGGATTTGTGTGTGGTAGCTGCGATTATCTCTAGCTTTCGCAATCGTCCTTTGGGGATAGAGAGTGCTTTCATCGGCGAGGTAAGCCTAACAGGTGATGTGCGTGAGGTAGGCAACCTTGAAGTGCGACTAAAAGAAATGCAAAGCTATGGACTAAAAAAAGCGATAGTCCCAAAAATACCGAGCTTTCAAACCGCTATCAAATGCTTTGCTGTAAGCGAAGTAAGCGAAGTGCTTGAGCGAATGTAAAATGCGAATAAAAAAATGCAACACACTAAAAAATGCAAATTTTTGACACAAAAACCTAGCCATATTCTTAAAGAAATTTTTACAAAATCTAATTCTTTTTTGTCAAAGCGCGGGGTGTGATTTTTGTGGCTTTTGCTTCTTTTTTGACTTGCACTTCTATGACAGAGGTAGAGTCTAGTGCTTTTTGAGGCAGTATCATTCTATCAAGTGGGGCATTTGTCGGCACCATAGGCAAAACATTTTCAAACCTATCTATCACCACATCAATAATGCAAACTTTTTTGGACTCTATCGCCTTTTTTAGCGTGGGGGCAAAATCCTCTTTGGATTCTACGCGAAATCCTACCGCGCCAAACGATTCTGCTAGGGCGACAAAATTTGGCTGCAAGCTCAAATCGGTGTGAGAAAATCTATCCTCATAAAAAAATGTCTGCCATTGTCGCACCATACCCAAGTAGTTGTTGTTTAGCACGATATTTATCACAGGGATTTGATTTTCTACGCAAGTCATCAGCTCTTGTATATTCATCAAAATACTGCCATCGCCACTAATGTTGAAAATATGCTTTTTTGGTTGTGCGAAATATGCTCCCATAGCCGCAGGCAAGCCAAAGCCCATAGTCCCTAGCCCACCGCTTGTAAGCAGCTCTCTAGGTGTGCTAAATGGATAAAACTGCGCCACCCACATTTGGTGCTGTCCCACATCGGTAGAAACTATCGCTTTGCCATAAAAATTCTTGCCTAGCTCTTGGATAATCCATTGAGGCTTTATCGTGGTGGCAGAATCATTAAAAAACATAGGATTTGCACTCATATACTTGCCTAAATGTTTTCGCCACTCATCGTAATTTGTGGCACTTAGCGTATTTTTATCCTCTGTGCTTTTTTGTGGTAAATCTGTGGAATCTAGCAAAGCCAAAATCTCTTGGCAAGCTAGCTTTATGTCTCCAACTATTGGAAAATCTATGTCAATGATTTTGCCAATAGAGCTTGGGTCTATATCTATATGAGCGATTTTGGCACTTCTAGCAAACTCGCTAACCTTGCCTGTAACCCTATCATCAAACCTCGCTCCTAGTGAGATAAGCAAATCACACTCACACATTGCCATATTTGCCGCATAGCTCCCGTGCATTCCCACCATTCCTAGCAAAAATGGATTACTAGATTCTAAGCAACCGCGAGCCATAAGCGTCTCTACACAGGGAATCCCTAGTCGTGAGACTATCTGCCTTATCTCCTCGTGTGCTTGCCCTAGCACCGCACCTCCACCTATGTATGCAAGCGGTCTTTTTGCATAGCTTAGGGCTTCTATTAGTTTTTTTACTTGGCGAGAATTTGGCTTTAGAGTGGGTTTATAAGTTCGCAGGGCGACTTCTTTGGGATAGACAAACTCTCCAAATTTGGCTGAAATGTCCTTTGGAATGTCAATCAGCACAGGTCCAAATCGCCCGCTTTTTGCGATATAAAACGCTTCTTTTATGATTCTAGGCAAGTCTTTTATGTCTTGGACTAGGTAATTGTGCTTGGTGCAAGGGCGAGAGATTCCCACCGCATCGATTTCTTGGAACGCATCTGTGCCGATTTGGCTTGTGGGGACTTGCCCGCTTATGACTACTAGAGGGATAGAGTCCATATAAGCCGTAGCGATACCTGTAACGGCATTTGTAAAGCCCGGTCCTGAAGTGATGATAGCCACGCCTACTTTGCCACTAGCGCGTGCGTAGCCGTCTGCTGCGTGTATGGCAGCTTGCTCGTGTCTACTCAAAATATGGCGAAAATGCTCTTGCTTGTAGATTTCATCATAGATATTTAGCACAGCCCCACCGGGATAGCCAAATATGACTTCCACACCCTCTAATCGTAGGGCTTCTATAAGCATTTGTGAGCCATTTAGCGATTTAGCCATTTTGTATCCTTGTAAGCGTTGGTTTGTGTGTTTTAGTTTTTAGAAAGTAGCGTTTGTTATTGTCCTTTTGCTTCAAAAATCGCTTGTATGCCGTCTTTTTCTAAGACTAGATTTTTGTCCTTTATGACAAAGTCTACCGAGCTATCAGAAAATAGCTGCAATATAGCACGTTCAATCTCCATAGCAGAGGGGTCGCAAAGCATTTTTGTAGCACCTGTGGAGGAACTTTGGATTTTGTTTTTTTGGATTTTTAGATTCCCAAAAAACAGATTGCACCCTGCATAGCCATTGAATTTTTGGTCATCCACTGTGATAAAGACTTGTTTTTCGCTATTTGTAGGGTCGATAGGGTTGCCATCCACACTTAGAGTTATTAGATTCCAAGTGTTGTAAATTCTCATATTTTCTTCCTTGCAAGCACTCATATACAAGGCACTTAGTGCGATTGCTAGGGGTAACAATTTTAATGATTTCATAGCTATTTCCTTAAAGATTTTGTTTGTAGCTCTTTTTATGTATGCAAAGGCAAGCATTATGCTTTGCCTTAGTGATTTTTGAGGCGACTTTTGAGATGATTTTTTGCCTAGAATCTTATCTGCCAAGCTATCAAATAGGCTAAACTCAAACGCTTGTCTTTTATTGACATCTAGCACTGAAATCTTGGCATTCATAGATTTTGCTAGCATAATTTAGTGCTAAATCCACAAAAACACTTAAGCACTTTTTTTGGATTTTTACAAAATCAAACGAGAGACAAAATCAAACAAAACACCATTTGTAGTGATTTTTGGATTTAAGCCTTTTGGCTTGCAAACCCTTAAGCTAGATTACTCGCCGATAGGACGCTTAGGGTAGCAAAAACGATAGCCTCTCCTGCGCACAGTCTCTATTGTGGAGATATTTAGCACCTTATCCATTTTTTGGCGAATTTGGTTGATAGCCACTTCAATGACATTTGGCGTAACAAGCTCTGGCTCTTCCCAAATCGCATCAAGTAGTTGCTCTTTTGATACGATTTGGTCGCGCTGTCTTGCAAGGTGGGTTAGCACTTCAAATGGCTTGCCTTTTACTTCGATTTCCTCGCCTTTGTAAGTTACACGCTCTTCATCAGGATTTATCACTAAGTCCTCTATCTCTATGGCGCTTGTCCCAAAAAATCTAAGTCTAGCTTGGATTCTAGCCAAAAGCACAGAAAAATCAAATGGCTTTGCCAAAAAATCATCTCCTCCATTGCCAAACACAGATACTTCCTGCTCGGGTCTTGCCTTGCTAGCCATAACAATCACAGATGCGCGTGGCGAGCGCGACTTCACTTCGGTAAGTAGCTCTATGGCATTTCCGTCTTTTAGCTTGTAGTTGGCAAGCACTAAGTCATAATTGCGAATGCTGACATAATACAAACTATCTTTCAAACTCTCTGCAATGTCTGTTTGATAGCCATTGGCGTTGAGCGATTCGCTAAGCGACTTGCTAAGAGCCGCGTCATCTTCTACTACTAAAATGCGCATTTTAAACCTTCCTTTTGTTAGTTTGTTTTGTTGTTAGCTTATTTGGTTGCCCTATCAGCCTTTATCTAGCCTTTTTGCTATGCTTTTTATTTGGCTTTATAAAAGCTTTTTTGGCTTAAATTTTATCGGCAGATTATAGCAAACTTTTAGGAAATTTTCAGCTAACTTTTATGAAAATTTTATAATTTTTTAAAGTTTTTCTAAGGAGTAGCCTTTGTATGGTTTTTTCGTAAAAAAATATTAAGGAGTATTTATTTATGTATACAAAAAATGAGATTTTGCAAAATCTAGGCAAAAACTTGCTTACAAAAACTCAAATTATAAAAATCATCGCGCAATGATAAAATTTTATACTCTTAGAATATTTCATCAAATTTTTTTTGCAAAAAGTTTTTATAAAATGCCACAAAAATTCTTAAAAATTCAAAAAATTTGTTTTGGTAAAAGCAGATAGATTCCCTAAAATACGATATTTCACACAAAAAATACAATAGTAAATATTGATTAAATACTTAGTTAATATTAAGTAAATAATTAGTAAATGTTAAGTAAATATTAAGGTTTATTTCACTACAATGCAGGCACAAAATCATTAGCTAATCTAAAAACGAGCTAGTGATAATGAGCGAGCATAAGGAGCATAATATGTTAGACTCAAAGAAATTCATTGTGGCAGTATCTGTCGTAGCTATCGTATTTGTATGCGGTATATGGCTAGGATTTGTCCTCAATGACAACAAAATCGCAACCGAGCGCAAACTCTCTATCAATCAAGAAGTAGAAGTGCGCTCAAAAGCAGAACCAGACACTTTCAAAGCAAAGATTCGCATTCAAGGGAGCAACACACTGCGTGCGCTATCTAAGCTAAATGATGAGCAAAGCGAAAGCCTCGTGCAAACTTTTAATGCTGTCTCTAGGCTGATAAAAGCAAACAAAGAGATTTGCTCAGGTGGTAGCTATGGATACTCTCCAGAAGTGTATTATGAGCGCAATAGACGCAAAGTAGGATTTAGCGCGTATCAAGAAATCGTATGCAGCTTTGGTAGCGAGCAAAAATCTGCTTATGAAAAGCTACTCAAAGCTGTCGGCGTAGAAGTAGGTAGAAATGCACTGCTTACGCTTCCTATATTGCCCATACAAGCCATAATCACACCAGAACAAATCGATAAAAGCACACAAGAAATGCGCACAGAGCTACTAAAAAAAGCGCAAGGTGTTGCTAAACAATACTCTAAAGCATTAAAGCAGAATTGCAATATTGAGGATATAAGTTTCCAAGAAGTTGGCAATACCAAGCCACAAGCACGAAATGGCGTTATGGCTATGAGCGCAGAAACTCCATCATCAAAGGTAGCACCAAATGGCGTATCACTCCCCACAACCAAAGAAGAAGACTTGGTGCTAAGTGCAAACTTTATCATAGGGTGTATGGCAAAATAGCTCCTCATAAATAGCCACATAAAAGCACCGTGATTCTAGTCGATTCTAGTCTGTGAGGGCTAGAATCACGCAAAATCGTGTAAAATATCTCTTTTGCCACTTCTTTTTTGCTTAGACTTTTTACTTAAACTACTTAAACTCTTTTTGATTCTATGCTTTATCATTTTTGTTTGATTTTACATAAGAATAGCTTGAGAATGGCTCATCTATTTTTTATTTTATCCCTAGTGAGACAACCTTTTTGAATCCCTCTGCCACAGATAAATCACTTCTGCGGACTTTGTCTTTTGGAGCACAAAAAAGAAAGCCTGAAGTAGGATTTGGTGTGGTTGGGACAAACACCCACAAAAATTCCCCTCTCTCATTTGACTCTTCTTTGGTGATAAATCCTATGACTTCTTGCTCTCCTAGCTTTATATAGCCCACGCCTAGATATTGCTTGTCATTGCCTCCAGAAAACATTTTTACCATATCTTTGATGACATTATATATAGAAGCGATAAATGGGATTTTGCCGATGAAAAACTCCGAAATCTTTAGCAAAATAAAGTCTTTTTTCTTCTCTAGCAAATGTCCGCTATATAGCAAAATCCCTAGCAAAATCACAAGAATCGCAATAGTTGCAAACATATTATGCTCGGTAGTGTCAAAAATCGCCCCGATAATATGCGCGATAAAATCATAAGCAAATTTTAAAAGCCATAGCAAAATAATAATAGGCGCAAGGGCTAATAACCCCCTGCCTATAAGTGTAAAAAAGCTACTAAAGCAATGTGAAATGATATTTTTATCTTTGGTAGGGTTTGTAGAATGTGGCTGTTTTTGCTGATTTGTGTTTGTTGGCTGCATTGTGCATTCTCCTTGTAAAGATTCTTAATATTTTAGCTTGATTTTGGCTCTAGCTATTTTGCGAGTTCATTTGCTTGTGTGGGTTTTTGCTTACGCACACATTTGTTTGCGTGGCAATTACTTGCGTGGTAGATATATCGCATTTTTGTGGGATTATTTTATGCTTTGAAGCGACAAAATAGCCAAGTGGCAAAATAGCGATAAAATGGCACAAACACCAAAATCAACACGCACAAACTCCGCTTAGCAAAAGGCTAAAACGCAAAAAGAAGTAAAACTTTGCAGATTTTAGAATACTTTTAGGCACTTTGAAGTATATTACACTTTTTATTTTGGAGTGGATTTTGATAATCTTAAAAAACCAAAACAACACAAACATAACAAACACCACTAGCAAAGGCGCACAGATGAGAGAAGTTCCAAATCATTTTTCAAACCATTTTTTAAGTTTGAAAGATTTTAGCAAATCACAACTATATGATATGCTCTCTCTAAGCCTAGCCCTAAAGTCCCTCTGCCAAAATGCAAAATCCCTATCAAAGCCTATCACACCACAAGCACTTGGCATAAAAAACTCCCCCCAAAATCCACCTACTTTAGCACTTATCTTAGAGAAGCCCTCCACGCGCACTAGAGTTAGCTTTGAAGCGGGGGTATATGAGCTAGGTGGCAAAGCCATAATCCTAATGGGCAAAGACACGCAAATGGGGCGAGGAGAGCCGATAAAAGATAGCGCAAGAGTGATAAGCTCTATGGTGGATATTATCGCTATTCGCACATTTTCTCAAGAGGGACTAGAGGAGTTTGCCCTCCACTCAAGCGTCCCTGTGATAAACGCGCTCACAGACTTATCTCACCCACTGCAAGTAATGGCAGATATGCTTACAATGATAGAGTGCGGAATCTATTTGGAGGATTTTGCTCCACATTTTGAGGAGTTTTGCAAGCAAAATCTACAACAAGAAGCACTAGATTTCATAAAATCACAAAATCCACTGCCAAAGAGGATTTGCTCCCCGATAGCTTGCTACATAGGCGATGGCAACAATATGGCTCACTCTTGGCTAAAGCTAGCTTGCATTTTGGGATTTGAGCTGCGCTTACTGTGTCCGCAAAAATACGCCCCAGATGAAAAAATCATCGCCCTAGCCCAAAATCTAGCAAACAAGTCAAATGCCAAAATCCGCGTAGAGATTATTCCCTCAAATGCCGATAAATTCGCTGTGCAAGACGCGCTAGAATCTGTGGCAAAAGATGCAAGTGTGCTTACGACTGATACTTGGATTTCTATGGGGCAAGAGGAAGAAAAGCAAAGCAGAATCAACGCTTTTGAGGGCTTTTGCATTAACCAAGCGTTAATGCAAAAAGCACATAGTAATGCAATATTTTTGCACTGTCTGCCTGCGTATCGAGGCTATGAAGTAAGCGATGAAGTCATAGAGGGAGCGCAATCGCGAGTATGGCAGGAAGCAAACAATCGCCTACACATTCAAAAAGGAATAATGCTATGGCTACTAGCAAAAAAATAACATTGGCAGATTTTTTTGATAGCGAAAATTTCATCAAGGCTTCAAAGATTTCTAGCACGCAAATCCTGCTAAATGTCCAAAAAAAGAGACAAAATAGCGAGCAAAAAGATGAAAACCAACCAACCTCTTTTGCTAGCCAACCAGTCGCGTTTAATAGTAAAGAAGCGTGGTGGATACAAGATGAGGAGGGCGAGCAATACCTCTTGCTTCCGCACTCTGTGCTAAAAAAAGTCCTATCTGCTATTGAGGGAATCAATGAGGAAAAACTCCTACTAGAGCTTGGGAGAGATGTCATACAAAGCGCACCTATTGATTTTGATGATGTTATGGCAGTGGCGATTGATAGAATTGAATCAAAAAGGCTAGATGATGGCTCATTGCCACCGCATATCAACACAAAATCCATCATCAGCGAAATCAAAAAATCACACCCAAATTTGTTTTTCAACATTGAAACGCATTTCTTGCGAAAAAATCTCTAAATCACTTTACACCACAAATAAGAATCTAGCAGGAAATCCAAGTAGGAGAATCTAGCGTAATGACACAAAACATAGATTTTGCCAAATTTGCCAAATACTCCAAATCCGCCCCACGATACACAAGCTATCCCACTGCGGTGGAGTTTGGAGCGGATTTTGGCTATGAGGATTTGAGGGAATCATTTAAGCGAAATGATAGCTATGACACGCAAGAGAGCAGGCTTCCACTCTCGCTATATGTGCATCTACCATTTTGTCAAAGTGCGTGTTATTTTTGCGGATGCAATGTCATCTATACAAGCAAGCAAGACAAAAAAGACAGATATATTTCATACTTGCAAAAAGAGCTAGCGATTTTATCTACACTTATGGATACTTCACGCGAAGTAGTCCAGCTACATTTTGGTGGTGGGACGCCGACATTTTTTGATTCTACACAGCTAAGCAAAGTCATCACTCTCATAAAAGACACATTCCCAAACTTCGCACTAAACGCAGAGATAAGCTGCGAAATCGACCCTAGACACTTTGAAATCTCACAAATGAATGCGCTAAAAGAGGGTGGGTTTAATCGCTTGAGTTTTGGTGTGCAAGATTTTGATGAAGCGGTGCAAAAAGCAGTGCATAGATTTCAAAGTGTAGAGCTAGTAAATGAAGCGATAAATATCGCTAGAAAAAGCGGGATAAATTCTGTGAATTTTGACTTAATCTATGGCTTGCCAAAGCAAACGCTAGCTAGCTTTATGGCGACACTTCAAAAGGTAGTATCTCTTAGCCCTGATAGATTAGCGATATTTAACTACGCGCATATCCCGTGGCTAAAAAAGACTATGCGCAAAATCGATGAAAATGACTTGCCAAGCCCACAAGAAAAGCTAGAGATTCTAAAAAACACCATTGATTTTTTGGGCAAAAATGGCTATGAAATGATAGGTATGGACCACTTCGCAAAAAAAAGCGATGAGCTATACATAGCAAAGCAAAATGGCGAATTGCGGCGCAATTTTCAGGGCTACACTACACGCGGATTTTCCCAAACAATCGGCATAGGGCTGACTTCCATAGGCGAGGGGAGAGACTACTATGCCCAAAATGTCAAAGATTTGGCAAGCTATGAGAATGCGCTAGATGAGGGGAGAATCCCCATCGAGCGAGGTATAAAGCTATCAAGTGAAGACATACTACGCAAAGAAGTCATTATGGGACTTATGAACAACCTAAAGCTAGATTTTGATAGTATCGAGAAAACTCACAATATCGACTTTAGAGTGCATTTTGCTAGCGAGCTAGAAAGACTAAAAGAATACGCAGATATAGGTGTGCTAGAGATAAATGACAAGGGGCTATATCCCACCCCCACAGGTGGGCTACTTATCCGCAATATCGCAATGGTGTTTGATAACTACTTGCACTCCCTACCCCAAGAAAAGCGAGTGTTTAGCAAGACAATATGATAGACTTCACCCAAACTTCAAACGCCTGTGTCAAATGTGGCAAATGTATCCCTTACTGCACGATTTATCGGCTAAAGCGTGAGGAGGTTACCTCCCCACGCGGATATTTAGACCTCATTGGTGCATACAAGAGAGGCGAACTGCCATTGCAAAAAGATTTTAAAAATATGCTAGAATCTTGCTTTTTATGCACTACTTGCGTGGATTTGTGCCCATCTCATCTCCCAATAGACTCCGCCATAGAAAAAATCCGCATAGACATAGCACAAAAATATGGAATCGCGTGGTATAAAAGGCTATATTTTTTCTTGCTAAAGCATAGAAAACTTATGGATTTTGTGTTTAGCTTTGCCTACTTTGTCGCTCCGTGCGCGTTCAAAAAAGTAGATGGTGGAAACAAAATCTTTTTTAGCAAGCGCGTGGTGTTTCCCTTTGTCAAAAAAAGTTTTTTGCAAAAATATCGTGGTGAGATTTTGCCAAATCATAAAAATGAAAATCTACAAAAAGAGCAAAATCTAGCACAAAGTCGCTCGCACGAAGCAGGGGACAACCTAGCGCAAGGTTATAAAAATCTGACCCAAAGCCACGAGCAAAAGCCCGCCCAAAATCTAACACACAATAAAGTCGCTATTTTTATCGGCTGTCTTGCCAACTACAACTACATAGAGGTGGGCGAAAGCCTGCTTAAGATTTTGGGACATTTGGGGATAAAAGTCCTTGTGCCTGCCCAAGAGTGCTGTGGTGCGCCTGCGTATTTCACAGGCGATATTGGCACTGTGCTTCATCTTATCAAGCGCAATATTGAGCTTTTTGAGAAGTTTATTGATGAAGTAGATGCTATCCTTATCCCAGAGGCGACTTGTGCAGCTATGCTTATGGTGGATTGGGCTCACGCGCTAAATGCAGAGCCAAATACAAATGAGCGCGAAAAGTGGCAAAAAAGACTTGCAAACCTCACACCCAAAATGTCTATGGCAAGCAAATGGCTACAAACGCATACAAACCTAGAATCTGTTTTGAACAAAAATCCTGCCTCTTCTCCAAAATCTCTCACTTATCACGACCCTTGCCACGCCAAAAAAGTGCTAAAAGTGCATAAAGAGCCACGCGCACTACTTAGCGCAAACTACGAGATACGCGAGATGAGCGAGCCTGATAGGTGCTGTGGGTTTGGCGGGGTAAGTATGCAGCTAGATAGGTATGCACTCACGCTACAAGCGGGCAAGCCAAAGGCAGAGATGATAGCCCAAAGCGGTGCGAAAATCATTAGCGCGGAATGCTCTGCGTGCCGAATGCAAATCACAAATGCTATGTCTCAAAGCAATGTCAAAGCTAGCTTTGCCCACCCACTTGAGCTAATCGCACAAAATCTAGACTAAGATTTTTATGCGATTTTGGGGGATTTTGTGCTTTTTTAGATGAAGTTTGCTTAAAATTTTTGAGTAAAACTACTATTAAGTCTGCTATTTGAATCTATCATTTGAAAAAATCTAATGAAAGAAATTCCAAGATTTTAGCAATCTGTGTGCGCTAGCAGTTCTTTTTCTATCTTTTGCTATCTTTTTTGTTGCCACAAAACTTCATAACTTTTCTCTAAAAAAACCTAAAATCATTTCGCCTGCCAAATAAAAGCCACTTATCAAGCAATTTGTAAAATCCACACTTAAAAACTCCACCCAAAAATTCCTAAAAATTTCTCAAAAATTTTTTGTCTATTTGCATTGCCCTATTTTGCGTGATTTTTTGTGATTTTTTCTCATTATTGAAAATATATTGATAATTATGCGAGTTGTTGTTAATTTTTGTTTAAGCAAATTTTTTCTACAATTCGCGCATTTTATAATTTCTAAAGCGATTCTCAAAATCTTTAGGATTATAAGACTATCAAAATCCAAAAGGACACACAATGAAACAAACTCCACACACCGCATTTGACACAATTCAAGCAACTCATAAGCAAGCATTCAAACCAACACCACTAAAAATACTTCAGTGCGAAAACTCGCACAAAATCCCGCATAAAGCCACACTTGCGCTAGCTTTTTCCTGCGCTTTTGGCACTGCAGCACTAGCACAGATTGCAGAATCTAGCGTAGATTCTAGCCAAAGCGCAAATCCTCAAACCCCACAAGAATCCACATCATACAATACCACACAAGACAATGCCTACAACGCCACCCAAAACCCCAAAGACTACACTTCCTTAGACTACACCTCTTTGCAAGCGCAAGATTTGGGCAAAGTTTCAGCCACTGCCAAAGGATTTGAATCAAGGCTAGATGAGCTAAATCGCAATGTCTATATCATAGACAAAGACACGATTGAGCAAAAGGGATTTAAGAGCACCGAAGAGATTTTTAGCTATATACCATTTATCACGCGCAATTCTATCGGGCTAGGGAGCAATCTAGACTTGCGCGGACAAGGCTCATCTGCCAATGTCAATGTCCAAGTCCTGCTAAATGGCATAAATCTAAATATGCTAGATTCTAGCCACGGCGTTACACCTATAAACACTATCGCTCCAAGCGATATTGAGCGTATAGAAGTCTTGCCCGGTGGCGGGGCGGTTATGTATGGCAATGGCACGCGTGGAGGCGTGATAAATATCATTACCAAAAGACGATATGAGAAATTCTCCCCAAGTGTAGGCATAAGCTATTCAGGTGTGCCAGAAATATTAGGGGGGGGGGGCAAGTATAAAAACCTATATGGCGATATAAATGCGGATGTGAGGTTTGCAGGTAAAATCACAAAAGGGCTTTATTATGGAGTTAGCGGGAGATTTCTACACAAAAGGGGGTATCGCATAGGCGATAAAAGCGATGCCTACAATGTCGGTGGGAATCTTATGTGGGACATTACGCAAAACCATTCACTTGGCTTAGAAGCGAGCTACTTTCAAGGATATATTACCACTACGCCAAATCTACTATTTCGCTTAGGAAGCGCAAATGGACAATCTAGTAGCACAGATAATTCGCCTGATAAATCCAAGCGATATGATAGCGGACAAGGTAGCATAAAAACCAAACAAGATAGAATCGATACTGCACTTACTTATGATGCAAAATTTGGCGAAAATCATAAATTCCAAGTAAAAGCATTTTTTCACTATCTAAAAAACAAATACGATACAAACTTGCAAGATATTTGGTATGCGGCACAAGGTATGCAAATGTGGGTGCAGGACTTTTCTCAAAGCGGTTCATACTTTGTCGATGAAAAAATCGGGCTAAATCTACGCTATGATTGGAAGCATTACAAAGGATTGCTTATCGTTGGATTTGATTCTGTTTATAATATAGGGGAGCGATTTTTGTCGCTGTATTATGATGTGCCTTTTGGCAATATGCGAATGAATCACTATCTTTACACGCCAATCTTGGCAAACAAATGGACAAATTCTCTCTATGCGATTGAAAAATTTGACTTTACGAAGCGATTTTCTCTCACGCTTGGTGCAAGGTATGAAAACGCCAAATACACAGGAAAAAGACGATATTCTAGCAATATGGGAATGTCTTTGCCCAATAATAACACATACCCCGCAAGCCCTACCCCAAGTTATAACACCACGCGCCCTGACAAAGCTATAAACGATAATATCTCAAACTACGCCTTAGAGCTAGTGCCAAACTACAACTTTGGCGCAGGCAATGTCTATGCTAAGTATGAGAAAGGATTTCGCTCGCCAAACCCTGATACCCTCACAGGAGTGGCAGGCGGACGATATGTAGACTCCAATGTCAAAAGTGAGCAATACCACACCTTTGAAGTGGGTAGCAAATCCCAAATCGGCAAATATGTTTTTCTCTCTGGCTCGGCTTTTTATACCCTTACCCAAGATGAGCTATACAACTACGGAAGTGCGCACTCTGGCTTAAGTGGCTTTGGCTATCGCAACTACGACTTGACACAAAGAGTGGGTGTGGAGATTTTCTCAAAGCAAGAGTTTTTTAGTCAATCGCTACGATTTAGCGAGAGCTTCACTTATGTCGATGCGAGAATCCTAAAAGGCACATTTGCCACTGACAACGCTTCTCGCTCAATGAATGGAGAGAGAATCCCATACACTTCCAACTACAAAGCCACAATCGGCATAAACTATGACTTCACGCGACACTTTGGAATTTGGACACAAAATTCATTTATCGGGGCGCAAAAAGACATAGCAGGAGGGACAATCAAATCATACAGCTTGACAGATTTGGGACTTGATATGCGATTTGGGGATTTTAGCGCGACTTTTGGCGTGCGAAATGTGTTTGATACGGTGTATTTCTCATACTACAACTCTGATGCTAGCGACCCAACAATCGGCAATAGCTACCTCTACGCAAAGGGGCGAGAGGTGTTTTTGGATTTGCGCTATGCGTTTTAGGTAGAGTTTTGATAGTTTTAGTAGCTTAGATTTTTGGATTTTTATGGAGGGGGTTTTGGTGTATTTTGCGAGTTTTAGGCAAATCATATAAAGAAGTTTTTAGAAGCAATACAAAACATTGCAAAAAGATTTTTTTAAGTCGGGGGGAATCTATCTTAAAGCGTGGCAACGATAGATTTAAGAGATTTGAGACTTCTACGATTCTAGGCTAGAATCGCGTTTGTGGCTATGGTGGCGATTGAAAGATTGCTTACTCTAATCTGCTTTATTTTTATTCTGCTTTTATTTACTTTACTTTATTCTTGCTCTGCGCTCTACCCCCACCCTAATTTATTTTGACTTACTTTTTACTTGACTTGTTTTGCCCTATCAAGCCAAACTCGCCCTGCCCGCTTTAGCCTGACTTTGCTTCCAACTTGATTTTGCTTTGAAGCGATATGCTAGCCACCAAACCCACTGCTTTTGCTTGGTGTGCCACCCTTTGTGCCACCTTGAGAGCCACCAAAAAACCCTCCCTTTGCATTGCTTGGTGTGCCTCCTCTTGCCCCACTCGCAGAATTTGACTTACCAAAGCTATTTGCACTTCGCTCATAGGCTTGAGGGGATTTGTATGTGCGCTGTTTGTTTTGCTGGTAGTTTGGGTTGTTAAACAGCTTGTTGCCGATATAGCTCCCTAGCATTGCACCCGCTGCGCTTGCTAGGATTGCTCCTCCTAGTCCTAGCCCGCCACTTTCGCCACCACTTGGGCTAGCAGTAAGTGCGCTTGTGCCGTTGTCTATTTTTTGCTCTTCTTCTTTTAGCAGTTTTTGGATTTCCTCATCGCTTAGCACGCGCTCATTGCCCGAAGTGTCGCGCACGACAATGTGGGTTTTGCCACTTGGATATTCCTCTAGCACTTTGTAGCTACCGTCTGCTTGCTGCTCTAGTAGGACAAACGCACCTTGCTTGATTGCTTGGCTTGCTTGTGGATTTTGCTCGTTTGGGTTGTTTATATCACAGCCTGCAAACACACCTACCACAAGCGCGCTCACGCCACCTATCATCGCAAAATCTGAAATCTTGCGCAAATATTTTTTGTTAGTCATATATTTTTTGCTCATTTTTACTCCTTGAAATTAAACTACCAAAAATTAGAGTGCCAAAGCTAAAATCAGCTTTTATTTTATCGGTTCATAGATAAAAGGCACGGCTTCTATTAGATTTGAATCCCCTAGCTTTTTGGTTATGGCAGATACTTGCGAAGTGTATTCTTGCTTTTGTGGGCTTGCCTTGTGCGTAGTGGCATAGACACTTCTTAGCAATGATATTTGCTCTTTTGGGGTTTTGGCTGATTTGATTTTGGAGATAATCTCGGCAGACTTTTGCAAAGAATCCTGCCCTAGAAAACTTACTAGCACCATTACTACCGTGCCTTTTGCTAGCTTTGATTCTATCTGTGCTAGCTCTTGCTGACAATGCACGCACATAGGGTCAGAGACAATGTAAGTGATTTTGTTGCTAGCACCTTGCAAACGAATAGCATAATCCTGCGGAATCGAAGCAAAAAGCTTATCAAGTGTGGCTGCGTTTTGAAGTTTGAAATTATAGGCGTTGGCTTTTTCTAGCTGTGTGGCGACAAACTTGGCATCTTCTTTATCGCCAAAAAACGCCATAGGTGCAATCATAGATTTTTGCTTCTCATCGGTTATGATTACGCTTTGGTAGCCGTTTTTGGTGTCTTTTACCACTAGCAAAAATTGCTTAGAACCTTTAAGTGGCTCAAAAGAAATAACCTCAAACTTCGCTCCTGTCTGTCCCTCAAGCACTTTTATGGCGTCTTCTTTCACTCCTGCACTAAGCGGAAGTGCAAAAACACCGCACAAAAAAAAGATTTTAGATATTCTTGTCATCTTAGCTCCTTAAATATGTGGAAAATAACGCAACATATTGCCACAAAAAACAAAATATTTATGAAATGGTATAGGCAAAAGCTTTCAAAAACGCGCAATGGCTACGAAATCTAGCTTATATCTAGCCACAATAAAATGAAGTAAGAAAAAAGCAAAGAGTAGGCTTGCCAAAAATAGCCTTGCAAGATTTGCTAGAATCTATATAAATTCCCAAGCGATATGAAGCGATATGAAGTAAAAAAAAGTAAAAACTAATGGCTAGCAAGTTTGATTTTGTCCCAAACTTGCTAGCACAACTTTTGTAGTCGTGCTAGCGTAATCAAAATCCAAAAATGTGCTTAAAATCCATAGATGACTTTAAGCACACGATAAAAAAACCTCCTAGAAAAATCCTAGTTTGTTTATGCCATAGCTTACAAGCAGATTTTTGGTTTGCTGATAGTGCTCAAGCACCATTTTGTGCGTTTCGCGCCCGATACCGCTTTGCTTGTAGCCACCAAATGCCGCGTGCGCTGGGTATGCGTGATAGCAGTTTGTCCATACGCGTCCTGCTTTTATGCCTCGCCCGAAGCGATATGCGCGGTTTATATCGCGAGTCCATACACCACTGCCAAGCCCATAAATCGTGTCATTTGCGATTTCTAGGGCTTCCTTGTCGTCTTTGAAAGTAGTAAGTGCGAGCACGGGTCCAAAGATTTCTTCTTGGAAGATTCTCATTTTGTTATGCCCTTTGAAAATCGTAGGCTTGATATAGCAGCCGCCTGATAGCTCACCACCGCGATTGTCTCTCTCGCCGCCGATAAGGCACTCCGCGCCCTCTTTTTTGCCTATGTCTATGTAGTTTAGGATTGTTTTGATTTGATTTTCATCGACTTGCGCGCCCATCATTGTCTCTGGGTCTAGTGGATTGCCTAGCTTGATGGCTTGCACGCGCTTTAGCACTTTCTCTATAAATTTATCATAGATTTTCTCACTCACAAGTGCGCGAGATGGGCAGGTGCAGACTTCGCCTTGATTGAAAGCAAAGAGCACAAGCCCTTCGATTGCTTTGTCAAAATACTCATCTTCAAAATCCGCAATATCCTCAAAGAAAATATTTGGCGATTTACCTCCTAGCTCCAAAGTCGAGGGGATAATATTTTCTGTGGCAAACTGCATAATCTGGCGTCCCACGCTCGTAGAGCCTGTGAAAGCAATTTTGGAGATTTTGGGACTTGTGGCAAGTGTCTTGCCGATTTTGCCACCGCTTCCGTTGATGATATTTACCACGCCATCAGGGAGCAAGTCGCCGATGATTTTAAATAGCACCAAAATGCTTGCAGGTGTAGGGCTAGCAGGCTTTATCACTATGCAGTTCCCTGCGGCAAGTGCGGGGGCTAGCTTCCACGCTGCCATTAGCAGTGGGAAATTCCAAGGGATTATCTGCCCCACAACGCCTAGTGGCTCGTGGAAGTGATAAGCAATCGTGTCAGAATCTATCTCGCTTATCGCGCCCTCTTGCGCCCTTAGCGCACCTGCGAAGTAGCGAAAATGGTCAGCCGCCAAAGGAATGTCCGCGTTTAGCGTTTCACGGATTGGCTTGCCATTATCCCAAGTCTCTGCGTGCGCAATTAGCTCGAGATTATCCTCGATTCTATCAGCGATTTTTAGCAAGATTCTTGCTCGCTCTTGCGGACTTGTGTTTGCCCATTTGTCCTTTGCTTTGTGTGCTACATCAAGCGCGTTTTGTATGTCTTTATCGCTTGAGAGAGGCACTTTGCATAGCACTTCGCCCGTGATTGGGGTTTTGTTCTCTACATATTGTCCATCCACAGGGGCGACCCATTTGCCACCGATATAGTTCTCATATTGCTTGTCAAAGACATTTGCAATGGTTTTGTATTTGCTCATTTTGAGCCTCCTTTTTGGGGTAATATTCTAGGTAGATTGTCTTGCTTTTTGGCAAAATTCTCCAAAACCTAGTAAGGTAATATAACTCTCTAATAATAAACGATTTTATAATTAAGGCAAAAAATTATGTGAAATTTTTGTGCTTTGTTACAAAAAGTGATATGAGTAGCCAAAAAGCGAGTTTGATTCCCAAAAATAGCGATAAAACGCTACCTAAAATGCACAAAAAAATGAGAATCTTAAAAAAAATAATGCTTAAACTTCCCTCTCTAGATTCTCGCACTTTTGCGCTAGAATCCAATGCGCTAGAATCCAAAAATTTAGCCACTACACAATCCCACTTACAAACACCACCAAAATCACAAGCGGAATCACATATTTGACATAGACAAACCAAACAGAAACGATTTTGGGACTATCACAACCCTTTTTTAGCTCATCTTTTGCGTCCTCTCCTAGCACCCAGCCGACAAATATACTTGCCAAAAGCGCAGTAAGGACAAAGAAAATATTGCCACTGACAAAATCAAAAGTATCAAAAATATTTCTACCAAAAATGCTAACTTCCCTCCACGCTCCATAGGATAGCACACAAGGGAGATTCCCACATACAAAAGTCGCGCTAAGGACGACAATCGTAGCAAGTTTGCGACTAAGTCGTAGCTTTTCTTGCGCAGCAGTGATAAGCACTTCATAGAGTGTGATAGAAGTAGTAAAAGCTGCGATAAGCAACAAAGCAAAAAACACAGCTCCCACAAATGCGCCAAATGAGATATGAGAAAACACCACAGGCAACACCTCAAAGACAAGCTTAGGTCCAGAATCAGGCTCTAGCCCAAAGCTAAAAAGAGATGGGAAAATCATAAACCCTGCCAAAAGCGCGATAATGGTGTTTAAAATCCCTGTGCTAAGCGCGGTTTTTAGTAGATTTTCGCTTTTATCAAGGTATGAAGAAAGTGTAATCATCACACCAAATCCAAGCGATAGGGCAAAAAATACCTGCCCCAAAACAGCGATAAAAAGTTTGGGAGAAATCTTGCTAAAATCAGGCATAAGATAAAACTTCACACCCTCTAGCGCACCGGGCATTGTGAGATTTTTTGCTGCTATGCCGATGAGAAAAATAAAAAGCAATGGCATAAGCACTTTCATTGCTTTTTCTATACCATTTGAGATTCCCCTGCTTAGCACGATATAGTTTAGCCACACAAACACAAGCGTATAAATCGCCACCATAAGCGGACTATGCTCAATGGATTTTAGGTAAAACTCACGCGTGCTATCTGCACTAAGGGAGGAGGCGACATTTAGCCCACCGCTTATTAGATTCCACAAATAAGTCAAAACCCAACCACCAAGCACCATATAATACGCAATAATCCCAAAGCAACCAATAAGCCCCATAATTCCTGCGATTTTCCAAGTGCTAGAAAAATCTTTGCGCTGCACAGAGGGACTAAAGGCGTCCAAAGAATTTGTATGTGCCCTCCTGCCGATGACATTTTCTACCAAAATCATCGGTATGCCGATGACAAGCATTGCAATGATAAACACAAGCACATACGCACCACCTCCGTTTTCTCCCACAAGATAGGGGAATCTCCAAGTCGCCCCAAACCCGATAGTCGCTCCTGCGACGGTTAGGACATATATAAAGGCGTTTGACCAAGTGTGGCGATTATTTGTGGTTTGCTTTGACATTGCTAAGAATCCTTAAGTTGTGAGTTTTGCCGTGTGTTTTGGCATTGGTGGCTTATGCTATATTTTCTACCCAAAGAGAAGTAGTTTAGCACACATCGCCAAACACACGATAACCACAAGTGGCTTAATAAGCGTGATTCCATAGCGCAGGGCGAGCTTTGCGCCGATATTTGCGCCCACAAACTGCCCCAAAGCCATAGCAATCCCAACCGCAAACAAAATATGCCCAAACGCCATAAACACAAGCACGGAGGCGAGATTGGTAGCGAAGTTATACAGCTTGGCTTGGGCTAGCGCGTCTTTTATGCCAAAATCGCCTAGAGAGATGAGGGCTAGCATCAAAAAAGAGCCCGTGCCCGGACCAAAAAATCCATCATAAAATCCTATGCCACCTATGCTAAGTGCGAGGATAGCCTTGCGTGAAATTCTAGAATCTAGAGTACTTGCCGTGCCTTGTTCTTGGCTTGATTGCTTGATTTTTGGGGAAAAAAGAAAATACAACGCGAAAAAGATAAGCAAAAAAGGGATTGCCTTGCGCAAAAAGTGCGCGTTGATTGCCTGCACAAGCAGTGTGCCACACAGCGAAAACACAAAGGCAAAAAGCACAAAAAGCGCGCATTTGGGCAAGTGTAAATGCCCTTTTTTGTAGAAGTGCAACGCCGCGCTAAAGCTCCCAAAAACCGCTTGGAATTTATTTGTCCCTAGTGCCTCGTGCGGGGGGATTCCCGCCATATAAAGTGCTGGGATTGTTATCATTCCCCCGCCTCCTGCGATACTATCGACAAAGCCTGCCACAAGCGCGACACAAGCGAGTAGGAGGAGTGTGGTGATGCTTATGTCAAATGCCATTTATAGATTGTCCTTGTGTTTTGGCGTAGTTAGATTTTGTCGCTAATATTCTCACGCAAAAAACTAAAAGGTGGGAGTGGCAGAGGAAGTGCAATAGCGTTTGTGTTGCCACTATGGATAGAATCTAGCTCTTTGCCATTTTCTAGCAGGATTTTTTCAAATCGCATATAGTATTTTTCGCCCTCCTTGTAGATTTCGCCAAATGAGCCTTTTTGCTCAACTAGCTTAGAATCTAGCGGGGCGACTATCTCTTTTGCTTCGCCTGCGCGGATAGTGTGCCTGCACAATGCTAGCTCACCACACTCGCTTACTTCGGCATTTACTTGGTAGCTACCCTCGCTTATAGCTGTGAAGTGGTTTTGTGTATCTAGTCGCTCAAATGGTTTTCGCACCAAAAATCCATCAGTAAATCCGCGATTTTTAAGCGTGTGTAGCTCATCTTGGTAGGCTTGCGGGCGAAAGATTCCGCGCTCATAGTCGCGCAAAGCCATAGCATAAGTGCGAGCAGTGATACCTGCATAATAAGTGCTCTTGGTGCGCCCCTCGATTTTTAGCGCGGATATGCAATCGCTATCAATGATTTCTTTTATGTGGCTAGCGAGGTTTAAATCTTTTGAGTTAAAAATATGTGTGCCAAATCCCTCCTCCTCTTGTAAGCGCAAAAGCACGCCATTATCAGGGTTTTTGGCATAAAATTCCCTCTCATCAAATTCCACTAGCTCGCCACTATCTTTTGAGCGCACAAAATACTGATAGTCAAATCGGCAGTCATTTGCACAGCTTCCGCGATTTGGCATTCGCCCATTTTGTAGTGATGAGATGAGGCAACGACCAGAAAAAGCAAAGCACATACTTCCGTGTATGAAAATCTCTAGCTCTAAGTTTGGAATCTCTTTTTTGATGATGAGCGCGTCTTTTAGGCTTAGCTCTCGAGCAGCGACTATGCGCTTCACACCCATATCATAAAACACCTGCGCATCAAGGACATTTAGCACATTTGCTTGGGTGGATAGGTGGATAGGAATTTGTGGGGCTAGGCTTTTGCATAGTCTTACTATGCCGGGGGCTGCTACGATAAAAGCATCGGGCTTTAGTTCTGCCATTTTGCAGATATGGGATTTTAGGGATTCTAGTTGGGAATTAAAGGGGAATCCATTTATGGTTACAAAAACTTTTTTGCCCCTTTTGTGCGCATAGTCTATGCCATTTGCAAAATCCTTTAGCACAAATGCTTGCCCAGCACGCGAGCGCAAAGAAAACTGACTAGGACTGCCATACACTGCATCCGCACCATAAGCTAGGGCGACTTTTAGTTTGTGTAGATTTCCTGCAGGGGATAGTAGCTGTGGGATTTTTGACTTGGTGGTGCTAGATTTTGGCTTTGTTGTGTCGCTAGATTTTAGTTTGTGGGAGCTACTAGGATTTTGCATTTGTGTATTTTAGGCTTAGTGAAGTATACAATCTTGGCTGATATTATTGATTTTGGGCTAGCTTTTTGCACCAAATGAAGCGATAAGGCTTTCGATTTCTTCGGCGTTTGCTACATCGGCATTATCATCGCCCTGTATATACACCGCACTTGATACGCGCTTGCTATCATCGATTTTGCTTTCAAATAGCGAGTTCATATATTGTGCCAAAGCGCGCATTACATTGATTACGCGCTCAATTCGCTGGCGATTTATGTCTTGGAATTGCATTATATCCATTGCTTGTAGCATAGCATCAGAGCAGGCATTTGCGCCGTCTATGATTTTAGCCACACTTTCTTTGGCGGTTTTTGTTTGCTCACAAGACTCTGCAAATGCTTTGACATTTGGGAATTTTGCCGTGAGCTTGACAAACATTTCTTCTTGCTTTGCTAGGTATTCTTTGAGAGATTTTGCGGCTTTGGCGACATCATCAGCATTTGCACCGATAATGTCTAGCTGGTCAAACACCTCGCCTGCTTTTGCCTCCGTATCACGCGTAACATCATCAAGCTGATGAACGACTTTGTGGTCTTTGTTTGGTGGAGGTGGGGGCCACTCTTTAGAAGCTTCCACGCGGAAATTATCATCGCTGAAGTTAGACTGCTCTTTTGATGAAGCAGAATCTAGCTCTGTATTTTCTGCGCTATCTGTGCTAGTGCTATCAGCACCTGCACTTACTAGCGCGTCTAATTCTTCTTGAGTCATTATCGCTCCTAACGAGAAGTTGCGCGATTATACCATTTTTTTGGGGATTTTGTGTGGATTTAGATTTTGTTTTGCAAAAGTTTGGGTAAGAATCTTGTGTCGATATTGTCGGTGTTTTTGTGGTTTTGCTAGGATTTTGGGATTTGGGCAGGCGTAAAAAAGTGTGTAAAAAAGCGTATAAAAAAAGAGGCAAAAAAGTGCAAAAATAAAAAGTCGGTTAAAAATAGATTAGCAAAAAAATGATGCAAAAAGTTTTGCAACCTTTTGCACCCAAAACCCCCTCCAAAAATCTTAAAAAAAGATTTTCTAAAAGTTTTTTAATCCCCCGCAAAAACCCACACTCAAAAAGCGTGGCAACACAAACCGCAAAAGACAAAATCAAAAAGGCTTAGAATTTCTTTTTGTCTGTGTCATTTGCGATTTCTATGGCGATACCATTTACGCGCTTAGTAACCTCATTTGTGCTATTTGCCACTTGGAGATTTTGCTGTGTAACGCTCTCAAACTGCTCTATCGCCTCGTTGATTTGTCCTAAGCCCTCTGTTTGCTCGTTGATAGATTCGCTCATCTCATTTACAGATTGCACTAGGATATTTACATTTGCTTCGATTTCGCTAAGTGAACGAGTAGTTCGCTCTGCTAGCTTTCGCACTTCATCAGCGACAACGGCAAACCCTCTGCCGTGCTCGCCCGCGCGTGCGGCTTCGATAGCAGCATTAAGCGCAAGTAGGTTTGTCTGCTCGGCTATGTCTTTGATGACACTTACGATGTTTTTTATGTCTTCGGCTTGTTGTGTAGCTTCGCCTGTCTTGCTTGCGACATTTTGCATAGAGGAGTTGATTTGCTCTACTGCTGCGGCTGTCTGCTCAACAGAGCTAGCTTGAGTTTGTGAGCCCTCTGTGAGAATCTGCATAGACTTGCTTAACTCTTCGGCTTGGACTTTTAGCTCTTTTGCGAAGTTTGCAGATACTTTTAGCATATCCACGATAGAATCCCCTAGCTGATTTACGCTTACTTCTAGTCCTTGAGGATTGTCTATACGCGGTGTGAAGTCATTTTTTTGGTAGGAAGCAAACACTCTTGCAGGATTTTCTAGATTGCCACCGACAAGGTTAAATAGTGCTTGAGACATTTCGTTAATCCTATCTTTTAGCGTATTTACTTGAGGATTGCCTGTGTGTTGAGTGATTTTGCTACCAAACTTACCAGCTTTTGCTTCCTCTACCATACTTACCACTTCTTTGATGACGCTTGCATCTTGCTCAAGTGTCTCTTGTGTGCGTTTGGTGTTTTCATTGAGTGCGATACCCATAGCACCGATTTCATCGCCTGCGACTATGATTTTTAGCGGTGCAGGAGGAGTGGTTGTTTCGTGGTTTAGGTATTTAAAGAACTCTAGAAGTTTGCTTGAAACTTTGCCGATTCTCATTACTACGCGGGATTTGATATACCAAGATACAAGTAGTGCTATGGCGATAAGCGCGATGATACAGCCTAGCACGATGACATTTCGCAAATCTCTCACAGGCTTCATCACAGAATCTTCAGGTGCAGCCACTACCATACTCCAATATGTCCCACTTCCCGCTGCTACTTCAAATGAAGTGATACTAGCATAGCCAGAAAGTCCAGCGGTTGTTTTGTAGATTTGCACGCTATCTTGGTGGTTTTTGGCTACTGATAGCATTTTGCCAACGGTTGCGTCTTTATTCACATTTGCTAGACTATCACCTTGCAGATTCAAATCATTATGCACCAAAATCGTGCCATCATCTAGGATAACAAAAGGAAATGCACCTTTGATATGCCCTACTTTTAGCTCATTGATGATATGCTCTCTAAAGTGATTTGTCTCTACAAGTGTCCCAATAACACCGATGACATTTTTGCTAGAGTCAAAAACAGGGACATTTACAGAGATTCCATACATTTGCTTGCCATTGACCGTCTTAAACGCAGGTGGGCTTATAGAGATTTTCTTGCTATCAAATGCTTTTCTTACTCCTTTGAAGCTTAGGATAACATCATCAGCGGAAACGACCGTGCCTTTTTGGGTAAGTGAGACATCTTCTGTGAGAATCAAAAACTCTCCATTAGATAGCTTGTGCTTAGAGTTAGCGATATTTTCGCCTCGATATGCAGGGTCTTTTATGTAGAGATATGTCCAGCTTGCTACGGAGTTGCTATTTAGCGCACCAAGCACGACATTTTGCATCATTTCTTGGCTGTATTGACTTCCGCCACCTCTTTGGATAAGCGATTCTAGCACCACTTCGGTAGTCTTTAGTGAGCTTACTACATCGCCCATAGAGCCTTTCATATACAAAGAATATTTCTCTGAAATATCCGCTATGAGTGCGTTGCTCTCCTCTGTTTGTATGCTTGCAGAGCGCATATATATGACAATCGCCATAATCGCCAAACAAACCATCACTATGCCGTTTATAAACAGCACTACTTTTGTTCCAAGTTTCATATTTTGCAACATTTTGCTTTCTCCCTTTGTAGATTTGATTCCAAATCGGCATTTTTACAAAAGTTTGCTTAATTTGCGATAACAAAAAAAAAAAACGCCAAAAAATGTAAAAAATTTTTGTGCGGATTTTATTTGATTTTGGGGAAATCTGTCAAAATTTTTGGCGCAAAAATCTTGCTTTTTTGTGGTGTATTTTTTGCGCGAAATGAAATATAAAATCTTTTGATATTTTTTTATAGATTTTGTATATTTTTCAAGCTACTTACAAATCTGTAAAATTTAAAAAAATCTTTGGTAAATCCTGCTAGGTTTTGCAAATCTTTATGCAAAATCCAAAATCTATTTTTTGCTTGTTGTGATTTTGCCTGAAGTTATTTCGCTTGTCGTTTTTTAAGTAGATTTTTTATCTCTTCATCGCTCAAATTTTTTATCGCTTCAAAGCTACCCACCAAAGATAGCAGTCGTTTGATTTTGGCTTGGCTAAGGTTGCGCTTCTTTAGCTCGGTGCTTTGAAGTGTGCTTGCGTGCTTTTTTTCTCTATGGTAAGTGATAGCAAATCTATGCGCTTCATCGCGTAGCTTTTGCAAAAACTGCAATCGCTCATCGCTAGGACTAAGCATAATGCTTTCATCAATGGTATAGATAGTATCGTTTGCTGCGCCTTTTGAGCGATTTGCACTTTTGCTAGATTTTCTTGTGGAAATGTGTAGCATTTTTTGACTTATAGCTTCTTGTGTGCTTTGGTTTGCAAGATTTTGCGCTGTGAGATTTTGTATTGATAGATTTTGCGCTGATAGACTAGATTCTCTTTTTTCTTTGGCTATGCCTATCGTGTCGATTCCGCCACCGCCCAAGCCACAAGATTGTAGCACTTCTTTTGCAAGTGTGATTTGGGCTTTGCCCCCATCGATTAGCCACATATTTGGTGGTGGTGTGGTGGCAAAGTCTTTTGCCCTGCGGATAAGCATTTCCCTCATTTGGCTATACTCATCGCTTGCTTCTAGTTTGTATCGGCGATATGCGGATTTGACAAACTCGCCGTTTTCATACACTATCATCGCCCCTACGCAATCGCACCCGCTGTGGTGGCTCGTGTCAAAGACTTCGATTCTGCTTGGGATAGATTCTAGGTTTGCTAGCTCTGCTACGCGCTCTAGCAAAGCATTTTCGTTTGATAGATTTTGGCTATGTCGCGCTAGTAGCTCTTTTGCGTTTTGTTTGGCAAGGGCTAGGATTTTTGCTTTTGTGCCGATTTGTGGTGCACTTAAGAGGATTTTGCGCCCTTGTGTGGAGTGGAGAAAATCGCTTAATAGCTCGCAAGGTAGCCCATCAATACTTGGCAGTAAAATCTCGCTAGGAAGTATTGGCAGCTTGCTTGCGTATTGGCTAAGAATGGCTTGAGTGTAGATTTCGGCGTGGATTTCGGTGGTGTCTTGGGTGTTTTCAGGGAGGGGGATAATCTCGTGCTGTATGGAGATGATTTTGCCAGAGCGGACAAAAAGAGATAGCAAGATTCCTTTTTGTGATTTTTTGGCGGGCTTTGTGGGAATCGTGGGGTTTGCAGAATTTGCGCAGCTTGCAAGGCTTGTAGAATTTGTAGAATTTGTAAGACTTATAGATTCTGCCAAACTTGCGGGGCTTTTGTATTCTTTGGCAGCCTCATCTACATAAAAATAAAACACATCTGCGCTTATATCTTTTGCCAAATCAAGTGCTGAAAAACTTTGCAAGTTTTGGAGTTTTTTGATTCTATCGCGATAGATTGTAGCTTCCTCATATCGCCTAGATTCTGCTAGGGTAAGCATTTTTTCTTTGAGTTTTGATAGGAGTTTGTGGGGGGATTTTAGTAGTGAAGTGGCTTCATTTAGTATTTTGGCATAAGAGTGCTTGTCTATTTTGCCCTCACAGGGTGCACTGCACCGATTGATTTGATAAAAAAGGCAGGCTTTTTTCTCTCTTAGGCAGGAGGATTTTTGGACAAGGGGATACATTTCTAAAAGTGAGTTTATTATCTCTCTAGCACCGCTTGTAAATGGTCCAAAATAGCTTACACCTTTTTGCTTGGCTTTGGCGCGACTTATGCTAGGTGTGGGGAAATCGCTACTCAAATCAAAGGCGATATATGGGTAGGTTTTGTCATCACGCAAGAGAATATTATATTTTGGCTTTAGTTGCTTTATCAGGGAATTTTCTAGGATTAGGGCGTCTTGCTCGCTATTTACAAGCAGGATTTCTATGTTTGATATTTGTCGCACCATAGAAGCTATGCGCAAGGATACTTTTGGGTTTGGGATTGGGGTGTCTAGCTCTAGGGTTTGAGATAGTGCGAAGTAGCTTTTTACGCGGTTTTTTAGGCTTTTTGCTTTGCCGATATATAGCACCCTGCCATTAGAGTCAAAATACTGATACACGCCTGCGGAGCTTGGCAAAGAAGTAAGTTTTTGACTTAGATTTCCCATTGTGCTTGTCTTTTGTTTTTATATATTGCTTTTATAGCCCGATGATTAGCCAATCTTTGCTAATGATTTTTATGTAGTCTTTGTAGATTGATTGGTAGTTTGGCAATAGCTCATCATTTAGCAAACTAAAAGGATAGACTTTAAAATCGCTCATTTTTTGCTCGTGCTTGTAGTAAGTATAGACTAAATCTGCGCGGATATTTCGCAGTTTTATTTTTTTGGGGATTTTTTTGTATATGCGGTTATTGATTTTAGACTTTCTTTGCATTCTTTTGGGCACTCTTTTGTGGTGGGATTTTGTGGTGGGATTTATCGTGCTTGTGCTTTTTCTTGCGTTTTGGATTTTGTCAATCCGCACAGAAGCTATCAATCCTACACGCTTTTGTAGTCCCACTTGTGCGGAGATGAAGTTGCCAAGTGCGTAGAATACTAGCGTATCGCCTATACGCTCAATAGGCTGTATGGCGTGAGGGTGATTGCCTATGACAATATCCACGCCCAAGCTAGCCAAAAACTTTGCGATTTCGCGCTGCTCTTTGGTGGGTGTGTGGGTGTATTCTACTCCCCAATGAATAGACACGATAAGCAAATCCACCTCCGCTCTAATCGCTTCAATATCACACTTTAGCATTTCTTTGGTGTAGATATTTACAAGATATTCTTTGCCTTGTGGTAGTGGGATTCCATTTGTCCCATAAGTGTAGGCAAGCATCGCATAGCTTATGTCATTTTTGTGCAAAATTTTGTGCTGGATTTTTTGCTGCGCTTTGAAGCTCTCAAAACTCCCTGTGGTATAAAGCGTGCTATTTCTTGCCTCCATTTTTCGCCAAAAATCTAGCATAGAGCGCACACCTGCTTCGCCTCTATCTAGAGTGTGGTTGTTTGCTAGGCTTACGAGGTTGAATCCAAGCCTTAGCATATTTAGCCCAAATTCTTGCGGGGAGTTGAATCTAGGATAAGTGCTAAGCCCAAGATGAGTGCCACCTAAAATGCTTTCTTGATTATAAAACGCTAAATCGTGCTTTTTGCTTATGGGCGCGATTAGCTCAAGCATTTTTGCAAAATCATAATGCAAAGATTCTGCCCTATTCTCGTAGTTTTGCTCTTTTTGCCCAAGTGCGTCTTCATATACAGATTTGTGGATTAGCGCGTCCCCTACGATAAACAATCGCAGTGAGCTGTGCGAACTTTTTGCACTAAGTGTGCTTGCAAAAATACAGGCACAAAGTATAGCAACTAGAATTTTTGCAAAATGAATAAAAAATGTGCTATACAAGCTACTACGCAAATCATCGCACAAATTGCTACCGCGTGATTGTAAGAGAGATTTTGGCAAATGTATCCCACAAATATTTTTCCTGCAAATATTTTTTTTACAAATGCTTCTCTCTATAAATGCTTTTTTTGCAAATTCTGCAAGATTTTTTTGCCAAATGTTTTTTAGAGAATCTATCATTATGATTTTTTGTGCGGATTTTACTTGGTATTTGTGGCACTTGCGTAGGCTAAATCTTAAGCAAGCAAAAATACGGCTTTATTCTCTCTCGCTTTTTTTGACAAGTCTGCGCAAAGTTACAAAAAACTTCATCCACGCGTCAAGCTCCATTAGCGGATGTCCGCCCCACTTGGTATTTGGAGGGAGGTTTTTGCCTACTGCACCTCTCCCTGCGATTTGGACAAAATCTCCTATGTGGATATGCCCGCCTGTGCCTGCTTGCCCGCCAAATACGACATTTCGCCCAGTGGTGGTGCTACCTGCTAAGCCCACTTGAGAAACTAGCAAGCTATGCTCGCCGATTATGCAGTTATGCCCGATTTGAACTAGGTTGTCGATTTTTGTGCCTTTTTTGATGATTGTTTTGCCAAACACGGCTCTATCAATCGTGCTTCCCGCACCGATTTCGACATTTGATTCTACTTGCACGATTCCATTATGCTCGATTTTGATATGCTCACCTAGCTCGGTGTGCGCATAGCCAAATCCATCGCTACCTATGACGGCATTTGCGTGGATTGAGACATTATCAGCGATTTGGGTTTGTCGGTAGATAACGACATTTGGATAGATTTTGCAATTCTCTCCTATGGAGACATTATCGCTTATGACTGCCCCGCTCATTATCACACTACCCTGCCCGATACTGACATTTTGCCCGATATACGCGCCTTGCATTATTTGCACGCTACTATGGATTTGGCTAGATTGTCTTAGTCTTTGCTCTTGGCTAGATTTTAGCGAATCCTCTCCAAACTCGCTTTGTGCAAAATGATGAGACAAAAGCGCGAAAGCTAAGTGGGGATTTTGCACCACTAGGGGTTGTATGTGGCTAGGCACTTGCTTAGCAATCTCTTCTCGCACTAGCACCGCGCCGACTTTAGAATCCGCTAAAGCAGATACATATTTTGGCTGGTCAATATAGCTTATGTCGTTTTCTCCTCCGTGCTCAAGCGGAGTGAGCGCGTGAATAGTGAAATCTTTTTTGATAGGATTTTTGATGCCGATAGATTCTTTGACTTCACTTAATTTGATTTGACTAGATTTTGACATTTTTGCTCCTTAAAACTTTGATTTTAGATTTTTTATTTTTCGCGTGCAAGTTTTTTTAGTTCGTATTTTTGTGTGCGTTTTGTATTTTATGCGACACTAGATGCAAGCCTTTATAATATCTCTTAACCCGCTTGGAGTAAGTGCTGCACTACCGATAAGAACGCCATCTACATTGTTGATTTGTGTGATTTGGCTAGCGTTTGAAGCATTGACACTGCCACCGTATAGAAGAGGTGTGCTTGTAATAGAGCGCAAAAATCTATGCGCCCCCTCTATATCGCCCTCATCTGCGCTAACCCCCGTGCCAATCGCCCATATCGGCTCATACGCCACGCAAAATTTTCCTGCAAATTCACTAGAATCTATCACACTATCTAGCCCTACAAATTGGAGACGCAAAAACGCTTCTAATGCTTGCTTGCCCGCTTGTCTTGTGGCTAGATTTTCCCCCACACAATACACCACCTCATAGCCTCTATCCAAAAAATACCGCACCTTTTGTGCACAAAATTCTTGGCTTTCACCCAAAATATTTCTACGCTCGCTATGCCCGATAAGCACGGTTTTTATACCGATAGATTCTAGCATTTGCTCCCCTATCTCGCCACTATATGCACCACTTTGTGCGGGATAGGCATTTTGCGCTCCGATTTTTACATTTTTTGCGCTATCAATCGCGCTTTGCAATGCAACAAATGGCGGGAAAACCACCACTTCATTTTGCTCCCAAAACTTAGCATTGCCCTCACTAGATTTACCAAAATCATATCTCTCAAATTCTCTCAAGTAGTGATATGTCGAGCTTGGTGTGTGATTGCACTTAAAATTTGCCATAAACTTCATCTGCATAACTCCTAAAATGCTTGTATCAAAACGATGATTATACCTAAATACTTTTTGAATATTGTCAAATCTCGCTATAATGCCAAAATCCTTAAAATAAGCCAAAGCGCAAAAATCACAAAGAGAAAAAATGCCAAAAGATACTTCACGCACTAAAATCACACAAAAAAAAGACAATCTCTTTAGCCACAAAAAGATAAGCAAAAAAGCAAAATTCTGCTTTGATGAGAGGGTGGCAAGTGTGTTTGATGATATGCTTGAGCGCTCGATTCCCTACTACAAAGACAATCTTGCGCTTTGTGTGGATTTTATCACGCAGCACATTGCGCAATACACCACACAAAATCTAGCGCAAAAACCGCTTAAAAATACTTCGCAAAATTCGCTTAAAAATACTTCGCAAAAACTATCACAAAAGCACTTGCAAACCAAAAATCAAGCAAATGCTAGAATCTATGATATAGGCTGCTCTACGGGAAACACGCTCTTAGAACTAGCAAGCAGGCTAAAAGCAAGCGCAGTAAAGGCTAAGCTAGTAGGCATTGATAATTCTAGCGCGATGATAGAAAATGCGACACTAAAGGCTAAGGCTTATGGGGCGGATATTTGCTTTGTGTGTGCTGACTGCAATGAAGTGAAATACAAAAAAGCGCGTTGTTTTATCGCAAACTATACTTTGCAGTTTATCCGCCCGCCTAAAAGAGTGGCTTTTCTTAAGAAAATCTATGACGCGCTAGAATCTGGCGGGGTTTTGATACTAAGCGAAAAAATGACAAGCCCAAATGCAATGCTTGATGCGCAAATGATAGAGCATTATCATCGCTACAAAGCAAAAAATGGCTATACAAAAACCGAGATAAGCACCAAGCGCGAAGCACTAGAAAATGTGCTTGTGCCTTATAGTTTGCAAGAAAATATCGCGCTTTTGTGTGAAGCGGGGTTTTGCATAAATGATATTGAAGTGCTATTTAAGTGGGTAAATTTTGGCACGATTATCGCGCAAAAAGTTTAGGCAAAGTTTTTAGCACAATAGCTTTTGACACAATAGCTTAAAGTGCAAGTATCAAGGACAAAGTAGAATGCTAGATTTTGACTTTATGATTTCACACATAAGCCTAGTCCAAAAGGGGCTTATCCTCACGCTAGAAATCTCTGCTTTGGGGATTTTGCTCTCACTCATTATCGGGCTATTTTGTGCGATAGGCTTAAGCGAAGCACAGAGAGAAAAAGCACTAAACACACAAAAATCCAAAACCTCATATCTACTGAAATGTTTGGAGATTTTTATCAAAATCTATGTCGAAATAGCGCGAAATACGCCACTGCTGATCCAGCTATTTTTCCTCTACTTTGCCTTGCCAAAGGTGGGCATAAAGCTAGAAGCGTTTAGCTGTGCAGTGATTGGGCTTGCGTTTTTGGGAGGTGGGTATATGTGCGAGGCGTTTCGCGCTGGGCTTACAAGTATCAGCACTTCCCAAATCCACTCTAGCCTATCTCTAGGGCTTAGCCGAGCGCAGATTGTCCGCTATATATTGCTACCGCAGGCACTTGGTATAGCTATGCCCGCTTTGAGTGCAAATGTGATTTTTCTCATCAAAGAAACTTCGGTGGTTGGGATTTTAGCCCTTGCTGATGTGCTATATAATGCAAAGGATATGATTGATATTTATGGCAAGACTTATGAGGCGTTGTGCTTACTGATAGGTGCGTATTTGGTGGTGCTTTTGCCACTCTCAATCATATTTGGTGCACTAGAATCGCACCTGCGCAAAAAAATGTAAAAGCAGTGTATAGTGGTATACAGTGTATACTTTGAAAATCTAGCAAAAAACCAAATATTTGTCATATTTCATTTGTCATACTGGGATTTTTAAAAAACCGAAGTGTCTAAAAAAGAATCTTCCAACAACTTGCATTATCCCTTTGGATATTTCACTTACGCTTAGGTATGATAAATACGCATATTGAGATATTTCGCTTTCTTGCGAAATATCTCAATATGGCAAAGAAAAACTTTTATACGACAAAAAACTATTTTTTAATTTTGTTGCAAATGCACCCCCTCCCTAAATCCCTCGTCTATGGGGAGGGACTTTTTTGTGGCAAATAATGCCACTTTTCCTCCTCTTGTCTTGTGAGATTCCCTATCTTGTCTTGTGAAAGTCACAACACTACTAAGTATTTCCTTTACGAATTAGCCACCATATTAAGCCCTCATTTTTTGCAAAGTTGCCAATTTGCTAAACCCACCCCAATAACAACCCCACCACAAATGGTGGAAGCAAACCTTATAAGTCAGGGTTATTTTTCTACTCAAGCGCATAAATATGACAAAAAAATTTAAAACACATATTGTGTTTTAAATTTTTTTGTGTATAATTTTCTCATTGTTTGTGTAAAAACAAAATTCAAAACAAAGGACAAAAAATGGCAAATTTAGAAAGCAACAATTTCAGTAGCGAGACACTCGCACTTCACGCGGCGTATAACTATGACTCACAGCGCACTTTAAGCGTGCCTATCTATCAAAGCACCGCTTATAGCTTTGAGAGTATCGCTCAGGCGGCGGCACGATTTGGTTTGCAAGAGCTTGGCAATATTTACTCACGCCTTACAAACCCAACGGTTGATGTCCTAGCACAGCGACTTGCAGCGGTTGAGGGCGGAGCATTTGGCGTGGCGACTTCTAGCGGTAGCGCAGCACTCTTTTATACATTTGTGAATCTTGCGCAAAATGGGGATAATATCCTATATGCAAATAAGATTTATGGTGGCACACAAACGCTTTTGGTGCATACTTTAAAGCGATTTGGCATTGAGGTGCGTGTCTTTGATGTGGATAATATCGCAAGTATTGAGCCACTTATCGATGATAAAACCAAAGTGATTTTCTTTGAATCGCTTTCAAACCCGCAAATCGCAATCCCAGATATTGAGGCGATTACCGCGATTGCCAAAAAGCATAAAATCATCACCGTGTGCGATAACACTGTGGCAACTCCATTCCTTTTCCGCCCTTTTGAGCACGGCATTGATATTAGCGTTTCAAGCCTTACAAAATATGTCAATGGACACGGGGCAGGGCTTGGTGGTGTAGCAGTGGAGCGTGATGGACTAAATGCGCTTATCAAAGATAATCCGCGCTATCCAGCATTTAACACACCTGATGAAAGCTATCACGGACTTGTGTATAGCTCTTTGCCACTGCCAAACTTTGGTATTCGCCTAATTACCGAGTGGCTACGCAATATCGGTGCGACACTCGCTCCACAAGTAGCGTGGATTCACTTGCAAGGATTAGAAACGCTAGAGCTTCGCATTAAGCGACACAGCGATAGTGCGCTAAAAGTGGCAGAGTTTTTGGAATCACACCCAAAAGTTAGCAAAGTGGATTATCCGGGGCTAAAATCAAGCCCATATAATGCGAAGTTGAAAAAATACTTTGTAGATTCTCGTGCGAGTGGGCTTTTAAACTTTGAGGCACAAAGCTATGATGCGGCTAAAAAAATCTGCGATACGCTTAAACTCTACTCCATTACGGCAAATATCGGGGATTCCAAGTCGCTTGTCATTCACCCAGCTTCCACTACGCATTCACAGCTTTCCGCAAAAGAGCTTGAATCTGCGGGGATTACGCCCACAGGTGTGCGCCTAAGCATAGGACTAGAAAATGTAGATGATTTGATTGCAGATTTGAAAAACGCGATTGAAAGCTAGGATTTATTTAGAGCAAACAAAAACGCAGAATCTAAAATTCTGCGTGATATGTTTTACTTTTGGAATTAAAAATAAGGAGAAAAAATGAGCGGATATACAATCCCAGATTCGGTTACAAAGGGTGATTTTGAGTTTTTTAAAAAATCACTTAATGATTTAAAGAGTGGCAAAATAGATAAGGACGATTTTAAAGGCATTCGTGTGCCTTTTGGTGTCTATGAACAGCGAGAGCGCGAGACTTATATGGTGCGCGTAAAAACCTATGCTGGGGAGATAGAGCCAAAGCAACTTAGTGTTTTAGCGGATTACGCGGATAAATATGCAAACAATCAGCTTCATATTACCACGCGTGGCGGGATTCAGCTTCATTATACAAAGCTAGATGATTTATGCGAGATTTTGGAAAATCTGCACTCTATCGGGCTTACTTCGCGTGGTGGTGGCGGTGCTACGGTGCGCAATATTAACGCAGATATTCTCTCAAATGTAGCATCTGATTGTATCTTTGATGTGATTCCTTACGCAAATGCGCTCACTTCTAAAATGCTAGGGCTTAAAGATTCGTTCCATTTGCCTAAAAAATTCAAATTTGCCTTTTCTGCATCAAGCGCAGATAGGGCTATGGCAACAATTACTGATGTGGGATTCATCGCTAAGATTCAAAATGGCGCGAGGGGATTTGAGGTTTGGGTAGCAGGTGGAATGGGCGCAAAACCGTTGCTTGGCTTTAAACTAATGGATTTTTTGCCCGAAAGTGAGCTTTTTATTCTCTCTCAAGCAGCAAAGCAAATCTATGATAGGCACGGCGATAGAGAGCGTAAGGCAAGGGCGCGGTTTCGATTCGTGGCTGAAAAGTTTGGCGAGGCGGAACTCTCAAAGATGATTTTTGATGAGATGAAAATCGTGCGTGAAAAATTTGACTGCACATTAGATATTAAGCCAAGCCCAGAGTTGCCAGAGCTAAAAGGTGTGGATTTAGAAATTCCAAAAATGAGCAAAGAGCAAGAACTATGGTGGAATCGCTTTGTTATAGCGCAGATTCAAAAGGGCTATTATTGCGCCAAAGTGCCTTTGAAGTTAGGCGATTTAAAGGCAATTCACGCAAGGGAACTTGCCAAAAGATTGGAAGTCATCGGCAATCACAGCCTCTTTTTCGCGCCTAATCAAAATATGTATTTACGCAATCTAAGTGCGAAAAATCTGCTAAGTCTATATGATTTGATTATGGAGTTTTCTACTCAAAGCCACAAACCCGCCATTATCGGTGATATGGTGGCTTGCACGGGTGCGGCGACTTGTCAGCTAGGGATTGCGCGTCCGCGCGGTGCAGTGGCAAAAATCGAGGAATATTTAGAGGACAAGGGCTTGGATTTAGATTCGCTAAAAGGCTTTAGGATTCAGCTCTCTGGCTGTCCAAATTCTTGTGCGAATCATTTTAGCGCGAATCTTGGCTTTTTTGGCAAGTCTAAGCGCAATGGAGAGCATAGCTATCCTGCTTATAATGTCGTAATTGGCGGGATTGTAAGTGCGAGTGAAAATAAAAAATCACGCTTTGCTAAAAAGGTGGCGGATATTTCAGCATATCACTTGCCTGAATTTGTCTATCGCGTATTAGCAAAATATATAGAGCAAAAGCCAAAATATCCGCTATTTGAGGATTATGTAGATAGCATAGGCGAGGCAGAAATCGTAGCGATTGCGGAATCGTTACAAGAGATTCCCGATTTCAGCGAAAACACCGCGCCATATTATGACTACACAAGCGATAAACTCTTTGGCGAGACAAGCAAAGAACGAGGCATTGGCGAAGAGCATTTTAAGGAAGTCAAGCCAAATTAAAAAGGCGAATCAAGTCCGTAATGACTTTAAACTACGAAAATTTTAAATTATGGAGTAAAAATTATGAAAAAGGCAATTTTTAGTATTGTAGGATTCGCGGCATTCGCATTTGGAGCGAATTATGAGCTTTTAAATGTGAGCTATGACCCTACAAGGGAGCTTTATAGAGCATATAATGAGGAATTTAGCGCGTGGTATGAGAAAAAGACAGGCGATAAAGTGCAAATCCGCCAATCACACGGAGGCTCTGGCGCACAAGCAAGAGCTGTGATTGACGGGCTTAGTAGCGATATTGTCTCACTTGCACTAGCTTATGACATTGATGCCATTAGTGCAAAAGGGAGTGTGAAAAAAGATTGGCAAAAAGAGTTTGCAAACAACTCTACGCCATATTATTCAACGATTGTGTTTTTGGTGCGCAAAGGCAATCCAAAGGGCATAAAAGATTGGGAGGATTTGGTAAAGGACGGCGTAAAAGTCATTACGCCAAATCCTAAAACTTCAGGTGGTGCGCGGTGGAATCACCTAGCAGCCCTAGCCTACGCACTTAAAGCAAACAACAATAATGAGGCAAAGGCAAAAGAGTTTTTAATCAAACTTTATAAAAATGTGCCTGTGCTTGATTCAGGTGCGCGTGGTGCGACAAATACCTTTGTCAAGCGCAATGTGGGCGATGTGCTAATCGCGTGGGAAAATGAAGCGCATTTAGCCGTTCAGCAGCTAGGAAAGGGGAAATTTGAGATTGTGATTCCAAGCATTAGCATTTTGGCTGAGCCACCTGTGGCACTTGTGGATAAAGTCGTGGATAAAAAAGGCACAAGAGAGGTTGCAAAGGCGTATATCACGCATTTGTATGACAAGGAAGCGCAAGAAATCATCGCTAAAAACTACTATCGCCCCACAGATAAGGAAGTGGCACAAAAATATAGCGCACAATTTCCTAATCTAAATCTCGTGCGAATCGATAGCTTTGGTGGCTGGAGTGAAGCGCAAAAGAAACATTTTAGCGATAATGGCGAGTTTGATAAGATTTTTGAGACTATCAAAAAGAGTAAGTAAAGTCGTGTATTAAATATAAATTTATGGTAAAATGCCGTATTTTAATTTAAAAATAAGGATAATGCAATGCAAACCATAAATGTAACCTTTAGAATGGATAAAGACGATAAGGCGCGATTTGAGAGTATCATAAACGATATGGGGCTAAATCTTAGCTCCGCGTTTAATGTCTTTGCCAAAGCCGTTATACGCGAAAATGCGATACCTTTCAAGCTACAAGGCGAGGGGAAGATTCCAAACGAAGAAACGCAAAAAGTGATAGAAAATGCACGAAAAGGGCAGAATTTAGAAAGTTTCACGCTAGAGCAACTAAAAGCCGAGTTTGAAGCACTAAAAGCGCAAAACAAGGCATAAGCGATGAATCTAAAACGCGAGAAAAAGTTTATAAACGATTTGTCAAAAGTGCGCTTGAGCGATAGTGAGTTTAACAAAATGATAGAATATTTTTCTTTGCTAGCTAATGATAAGCCACTGCCACCAAGCGCAAACGACCACGCATTAAGTGGCGAATACGCCGATACGAGAGAGTTTCATATCGGTGGCGATAAACTAGTGATTTATTTGATAAAGAACGATGAGATTCGCCTTTTGCGAATCGGCACACATTCGCAACTTTTTAAGTGATTGAACAAATAATTTAAGGATTAGCAAAATGAAAATCTTACAAAAAATCTTTTACAAAAAGCCCTCGATTTTGCAAGGCTTTGGGCTTAGCTTTGGGCTTGGAATGACTTATTTTAGCCTATTAGTGCTAATCCCGCTAATCGCACTTTTTGCCTTTAGCTTTAAGTTGGAGTGGGCGCAGTTTGTAGAAATCATCAGTGATACACAAGTGATGAGCGCGTTAAAATTTTCGCTCCTTACGGCATTACTCGCGGCTTTGATTAACCTCATCTTTGGCTTTATCGTGGCGTGGAGTTTGGCGCGATATGATTTTTTTGGTAAGAAAATCTTAGAAGCACTAATCGACTTGCCTTTCGCGCTACCTACCGCTGTGGCAGGGATTGCCATAGCTTTTTTGCTTTCAAGCAACGGCATAATAGGCAAGGCATTTTTGGCTTTTCACATTGACTTAGAGGGCAAAAGTTTCTTTGCGGTGGTGGTGGCATTGGTGTTTGTGGGGATTCCCTTTGTGATTCGCACGCTAGAGCCTGTGATTAAAGACTTAGACAAAGAGAGTTTAGAGGCAGCATCAAGTTTGGGGGCGAATTTTAGCCAAAGTTTTTATTTTGTGATTTTGCCCTCTTTGCTCCCCTCTGCGCTTATTGGATTCGCCCTAGCTTTTGCACGAGGACTTGGAGAGTATGGCTCGGTGATTTTTGTCTCAAACAATATCCCATTTGAGAGCGAAATTTTGCCATTGCTAATTGTAAAAAAGTTAGATTCCTTTGATTATTTAGGCGGTAGCGCAGTGGGCGTATTTATGATTAGCGTGGCATTTGTGATTTTACTTGCCATAAATTTACTAGGGCAGTGGAGGAAGCGCGTATGAGAAATAGCATCGAGCCAAAAGCGTTAAAATATATCGCCATTGCCATTAGCTTTGTCTTTTTGGGCATTATGGTGGCACTGCCCTTAGTCATAGTATTTATCGAGGCATTTAGCGAGGGAATCTCTGTGTATTGGGAAGCACTAAGTGATTCTTACACGCTTAAAGCCATTGTGCTCACGCTTACTTGCGTAGTCATTGTCGTCCCACTCAATGCGATTTTTGGCGTGTTTATCGCTTATGCCATTGCGAAGTTTGAATTTCGTGGCAAATTTATCCTAGCAAGTCTTATTGAGATTCCTTTCGCGGTGTCGCCTGTGATTGTGGGGCTTTGCTTTGTGCTACTCTTTGGCAATAGTGGCTTTTTTGGCGCAATCTTAGCCAAATATGATATTCAAATTATTTTTGCACTTCCTGCCATAATTTTAGCGAGTGCATTTGTAACCTTTCCCTTTGTGGCAAAGGAACTCATCGCCCTAATGCAAGAGCAAGGCAAGGACGAGGAGGAAGCCGCCATAAGTCTTGGCGCAAATGGAGCTCAGAGCTTTTTTAAAGTAACTTTGCCAAATATCAAATGGGGGCTTTTTTATGGTATCGTGCTAACAAATGCGCGAGTGATTGGCGAGTTTGGCGCGGTAGCGGTGGTGAGTGGCAAAATCATTGGGCTTACCACCACAATGCCACTTTATATTGAGATTTTATACAATGATTATCTCTACACAGCGGCTTTTGCGGTGGCTAGCGTGCTAAGCCTACTTTCAATCATAGCTTTGGTGCTAAAATTTATCATTGAAAAATATGAGAGACAATAAGGAGAAAAAATGAGCATAGAAATACGCAATTTACGGAAGCGATTCGATGATTTTGACGCGCTAAAAAATATCAATCTCACGCTAAAAGAGGGCAAACTTACCGCGCTTTTAGGACCAAGCGGTAGCGGGAAAACCACGCTTTTGCGAATCATTGCAGGGCTTGAATCTGCCGATAGTGGCGAAGTGCGATTTTTTGGCGAGAATATTACCAAGCAAAGCCCTAAAAATCGTGGCATTGGCTTTGTATTTCAACACTACGCGCTTTTTAAGCATATGAGTGTGTTTGAAAATATCGCCTTTGGGTTAAAAGTGCGCCCCAAAGCATTGCGCCCAAGTAAAGAGGCGATTAAAGCAAAGGTTATGGAACTCCTAAAAATGGTGCAATTAGAATCTTTGGCTAAACGCTACCCAAGCGAACTTAGCGGCGGACAAAAGCAACGCGTGGCACTCGCTCGTGCTTTAGCGATTGAGCCAAAGGTTTTGTTGCTTGATGAGCCATTTGGTGCGCTTGATGCAAAGGTGCGCGTGGATTTACGCAAATGGCTAAGGCGACTGCACGATGAGATTCATATCACTAGCATTTTTGTTACGCACGACCAAGAGGAGGCTTTGGAGCTAAGCGATGAGATTGTGATAATGAATAGTGGGGCAATCGAGCAAGTAGGCACGCCCGAATCTGTCTATGAGCACCCTGCAAATCCCTTTGTGTATAGCTTTTTAGGCAATGTCAATCTCTTTAAAGCGCGAATCAAAGAGGGTATGCTAGTAACAGAGAGCGGGGAACACGAGACATTTTTCGTCCGTCCAAATGAAATTGAAATCTCATTTACCAAAAAATATGGCTCACACGAGGGACAAATCTTACATCATCGAATCTTAGGGCAAAGGATTATCCTAGAAGTGCAAATCGATGAGGGCGAAAACGCGCAGATTGTGGAAGTGCAGATTGATAAAGCCACACTAAATGAGATTCGCCAAAGGGAAGCGAAAAATATTTATGTGAATTTCTTAAATCTCAAGGCTTATCGTAGCGATGAGCAAAGCTGGAGTGAATATGTCATATAGTAGCGATGTTGCGCGTTTGCGTGAGGTTTTAAGTGAGTTTCAAAATAAGAGTGAGGGCAAAATCGCTCTAGCCTTTTCACACCAAATCGAGGATACAATCGCACTTGATTTAGCCATAAAGGCAGGGATTGATAGGGAGAAATTCGAGGTTTTTACGCTAGATACCAAAAAACTTTTTGCTGAAAGTTTGGCGTATCAAGCAGAGGTTTCGCGCTTTTTTGATATAGAGATAAAGCCTTATAGCACGAGTGATTCGGCGATTTTGGAGCTAGAAAATGAGCTAGGTGAGTGGGGGATTCGCGAAAGTGTAGAAAAGCGCAAAAAATGCTGTGCTGTGCGCAAAATTAAGCCATTAAAACTCGCACTTAGTGGGAAAGTAGCGTGGATTAGTGGCATAAGAATCGCTCAATCAATCACGCGTAGCGACACGCAATTAGTAGAGACGGATAAAAACTTTGCACTCACTAAAATCAATCCGCTGTTTGATTGGGAAGACAAAAAAATGTGGGATTATGCCAAATCGCGCAATCTCCCCATAAACACGCTGTATGAGCGCGGTTTTAGTAGTATTGGTTGCTCAATTTGCACTCGCGCTATAAAAGAGGGCGAGGATATTCGCGCAGGGCGGTGGTGGTGGGAAAACCCCGACCACAAAGAATGCGGATTACACCAAAGATAAAATAATAGACTTTAATATTTATTAAGGAGAAATATAAATGAACAAAACCACGCATTTAAAGGCTTTAGAAGCTGAATCGATTTTCATTATCCGCGAAGTCATCGCGGAGTTTAGCAATCCTGCTATGCTGTATAGCATTGGCAAGGATAGCTCGGTGCTTTTGCATTTGATTCAAAAGGCGTTTTATCCCGCTATCCCGCCGTTTCCGCTGGTGCATGTGGATACGAAGTGGAAATTCCGCGAGATGATTGAGTTTCGCGACAAACGCGCTAAGGAAGTGGGTATGAATCTCATCGTATATAGCAACCCTGAGGGCGAAAAAATCAACATTTCGCCATTCACGCACGGAAGTGCTATGCACACGGACATTATGAAAACGCAAGGGCTAAAGCAAATGCTAGATTTATACAAGTTTGATGCGGTGTTTGGCGGGGCTAGGCGCGATGAGGAAAAGTCTCGGGCAAAAGAGCGCGTGTATTCATTCCGCGATGAAAATCACCGCTGGGACCCCAAAAATCAACGCCCCGAAGTGTGGAATCTCTACAACGGACGCCACAAAGAGGGCGAATCCATTCGCGTTTTTCCGCTTAGTAATTGGACGGAGCTAGATGTGTGGCAATATATTTTGCTAGAAAACATTCCCATTCCTAGCCTGTATTTCGCCAAAGAGCGGCTTGTAAGCGCGTATAAAGGCACAAAGATTCTAATTGATGATGAGCGCGTCCCCAAAGACATAGCCAAAAATGCGCGTAAAGAAATGGTGCGATTCCGCACACTTGGGTGCTATCCGCTTACAGGCGCGATTGAATCAAGTGCCGATTCACTAGAAAAAATCATTGAGGAATTACTCCTTGCAAATACGAGTGAGCGACAAGGACGGCTTATTGATAGCGATGAGGAATCAAGTATGGAAAAGAAAAAACAGGAGGGCTATTTTTAATGAAAAAACTTGAATTGCACGAATACCTAACCACGCACCAAAATAAGGAACTCTGCCGATTCATCACTTGCGGAAGCGTAGATGATGGTAAATCCACGCTTATCGGGCGATTGCTCTATGATTCAAAGGCGTTGTTTGAAGACCAGCTAAACGCGCTTGAAAAAGAGAGCGCAAAAATGGGCACACAAGGCGGTGGGCTAGACTTTGCGCTCTTAGTCGATGGGCTTTCAAGTGAGCGTGAGCAGGGCATTACCATTGATGTGGCGTATCGCTTTTTTACTACCAATAAGCGCAAATATATCATCGCCGATACGCCCGGACACGAGCAATACACGCGCAATATGGCGACAGGTGCTAGCACGGCGGATATTGCGGTGATTTTGCTTGATGCGCGCAAAGGTGTGCTTACCCAGAGCAAACGGCACTCTTATATTGTGAGTTTGCTTGGAATTAAGCATATAATCGTGGCTGTGAATAAAATGGATTTGATGGACTACTCACAGGAAGTTTTTGAAAATATTGTGCGCGATTACAAAGCGATTATCCCGCAACTTGCCTACAATAGCGACATTACATTTGACTTTATCCCAATTTCTGCGCTAAATGGAGAAAATATCTTGCATAAAAGCCAAAAAATCGCGTGGTATAAGGGGCAATCCCTAATGGAGATTTTAGATAATGCTAAGATTCACAGACAAAGCGGGGAAAATTTTATCTTACCCGTGCAGTATGTGAATCGTCCCAATCTTGACTACCGCGCGTTTTGTGGCAATATAGAAAGTGGCGAAATTAAAGTAGGCGATAATATAGTTGTTTTGCCCTCAAATAAGACAAGCAAAGTTAAGGCGATTGTCAGCCAAGAGATTGCGGATTTGGATTGCAAAAAGTTTGATAAAAAGGCTTTGGGCGCAGTAAAACACGCTGGATTCCCACAAAGCGTATCGCTTGTGCTAGAAGATGAGATTGACATAACGCGTGGTGATATAATCGCACAAAAGGGACATAGCCTTAGGCTTGGAAAATGCGTGGTAGCGGATATTGTGTGGTTTGATGAGGTGGCAATGGAGTTGCAATCTAGCTATGTCATCAAACGCGCAACCTCCACGCTAAAGGGCAGTGTGGAAAAAATCGTGTATAAAAAGGATATTAACGACTTTAGTGAGCACCCCGCGCACAATCTGCACCTAAATGATATAGCGCGGTGTGTGGTGAAATTTGATAGGGCTTTGGGGCTTGAATCTTATAACAATAACCGCGTGGCAGGGAGCTTTATCATCATCGATAAATACACAAATGCCACGCTTGGGGCAGGTATGATTGTAGAGGTGTTTGAGGGCTTTGAATCTGGCGCAAATAAGGCAGATTCAAAACGGACATACACACCACAAGAAATCGCGCTCAATGCCTATATCCGTGAATTTTACCCCGAATGGGAGTGCAGGGAAATCTAGGGGTAGTTATGCAAGAGTTGCCATTTTTAGTTTGCTTTGATAAAGTTTCTTTTGCTATAATCGCTCATACAAAACCTTAGGAGAATTGCCTTGTTAGCAGAATTTGAAGCGATAAAAAATCACTTTGATACGCTTAATTTTAATGCCGAGCATTTTGTAAATTCTAATGATATTTGCACTCCTATGGATTGTGTCAAAGAAATGCTTGATTCACTTCCCGATGAGTTTTGGCAAAGGCAAAATATCAAAGTGCTTGATTCGTGCTGTGGCAATGGCAATTTTCACGCTTATGCCGCGCTAAAAACTCCGCTTAAAAATCTCTATTTCAACGAAATAAATGAAAAACGCATAGCAAATCTAAAAGCCTATTTTGGCGAAAATATCAACCTTACCATAATGGATTTTTTGGATTTTATCGAAAACAAAGAATATGATTTAATCGTTTCAAACCCGCCTTATGCGAAATTTAACGATGGCAAGCGCGTCTCTAAAAATCACAACCTTTCACGCGCTTTTATCCAAAAATCCCTAAAGATTTTAAAAGAGGGTGGATATTTGCTTTTCATCGTGCCAAATAATTGGATGAGCTTTGCTGATAGAAATGACTTGCCTAGTGAGCTAAGCAAGTATCAATTTAGGATTTTAGACATTGGCGGGGCAAAAAAATATTTCCCCCAAGTTGGCTCATCTTTTACTTGGTTTTTGCTCCAAAAAGTGCCAAACAAAGAAGCATTTGAAGTGCGCAATCACTATGTGCTAAAAGACACACAATTTGTAAAAATCACGCCAAATCAGCGATTTATCCCGCTCTATCACTCACAAATCGTGCAAAATATCATCGATAAAACACTTAATAATACCTCGCTAGAAAAGTATCAGATTCAGACGAGCTCAAACTTGCATCGCTACACCAAGCGAGAGTGCATAAGCACCAAGCAGGATAAAACGCATATCTACAAACTTATCCACACGCCTAGCCAAGTGGTATATGCCACAAAGCCACATATCTACCAAGAGGGCTACAAAGTCTTTATCTCGCTTACCAATCAATACGGCACTTTTATCGATAACTGCGGAATGACACAATCTATCGCTTTTGTGCGCTGCGAAAATCTTGCGCAGGCAAAAAAAATCAAAGATGAACTTAATAAGCCAATCTATAAATTCCTAAATAATATCACGCGCTATGGGAATTTTAATAACATTAGAATCTTGCAACACTTCCCAAAATTTGGCACATTTGAACTAAGCGATGAGGAAAATGCAGTGATAGAATCATTTAACAAGGCGTATTATGGCAAAGCAAAAAAATAAAAACATAGTCCCACTAAAAAATATCGATGAACTTAATAGTGAGTGCAAATATGAGGATTTCGCATACAAAGAGCATTTTAGCCTTATTTGCAAGCTAAAGCCAAATAGCGACAAAGAAAAGCTAGAAATACAAATCATAGATGAGGCAAAATGCCAAGATAAAGGCTTTGTGTATGTGTTTGTCATTGAGGGCAAAATCTTTAAAATAGGGCAATCCATAAGCAACATAAAAGAGCGCGTGCAAAGCTATAATTGTGGCAAGACAGAATACCGCATAAATGGCACAAACTCCACGACAAACTACTTTGTCTTGCAAAGTCTGCTAAAAATCAACAAAGAAGTGTTTGTCTATGCGTTTTTCCCACCAAAGCCACGATATGAGATTTTTGGACAAGTGTTTGAGGACAGCTACCCACCAAGCAAAAAAGCTGAAAATATCATCATCACAGATTTTATCAAAAAGCACGGTAAAAAGCCTATCGGCTGCACACAGAGTTAAATTTATTTTTTGCGTGAAATATGCCAAACAAGAAATCCAATAAATTCTTTGAATCTACTCACGATTCGCGACAATCTTTTAGTCTGCCTATCGCGCTTACGCCTAAAAAGACGCTACTTATCGGTGCTGGGGCGGTGGCGTGGCAAAAGTTTAAAGTGTTGCAAGATTCGCAGTGGGAAGTTTGTGTGTGGGCGCGTGAGATTTGTGATAAGCGATTTGTGCCGTATTTCGCAGAATCTAATTGCACCGAATCGTCATTGCGAGGCAATTTACTACCATTTTGTCATACTGAGCGTAGCGAAGTATCCAAATCACGCGATTCTAAAATAAATAGTGAATCGATGAACCAAGAGCAAATCGATAAATCACACAAATTCACCCAAAGTCAGCAAATCACAAATAATTCCAAAGTCGCTAAAATGGATTCTTCGCTTTCTATGAAAGCTCAGAATGATGAATTTGTGGTGGATTGCCACGATTCGGCTAACGCCAAATCTCGCAATGACGAATCTAATAAAAACGCAAATTCCACAAATCACGCAACTTTCCACCTCATCACCCTAGATTCCACCACCGATTTGCAACTTTTAAAGCCCTTTGAGATTATCATCGATGCGAGTGGTGATGCGCAACTTGGCGCGTTTTTGCATAGTGTGCGTAAAGAGTGTGGGTTTTTGCTAAATGTCGTGGATACGCCAAATCTGTGTGATTTTTACTTTGGGAGCATTGTGAGGCGCGAGAATGTGAGCGTTATGGTTAGCACAAATGGCGCAAGTCCCATTCTCTCGCAAGTCCTGCGTGATAAGATTAGTGCGATTTTGCCAAAGGCACTTGGTGTGCTGTCCCACCGCCTTAAAAATCTGCGCCAAATCGCGTTACCAAAGGATAAAAAGGCAAAAGATTCCATTGCCAAAGAGTGCCAAAACACGCTTGGCAAGGTGCTTATCATCGGTTGCGGTCCTGGCGACTTTGAGCTACTCACGCTAAAAGCGTTAGAATCCTTTGCCCTGCTTGATATTGCGCTAGTGGATAATCTCATAGGCGCAGAGATTACCGCGCATATCAAGGGGCTTGGCGTGGAGTGCGTGAATGTCGGCAAACGCAAGAGCGAAGCGTCTTTCACGCAAGAGCAGATTAACGAGCTAATGTTGCACCACGCAAAAAATGGCAAAGTCGTAGGGCGACTAAAGGGTGGCGACCCCGTGATTTTTGGGCGTGTGTGGGAGGAGGCGAGTTTCTTACACGCGCACAATATCGAGGTGGAATATATCAGCGGGATTACTTCAAGCCTTTGCGGTGCGCTGTATAGCGGGGTTGCGCCGACATTGCGTGGCATTAGCTCGGGTGCGCTTATCGTCTCGGCACATTTGCGTGAGAGTGTTTTTCACACGCAGTGGTTAGAGTGGCTTAAAGATTCGCCCTACACCATAATAGTGCTTATGGCGCGTAGCTTTGCGGAACGCATTAAAGATGAGGCTTTGGCGCAGGGCATTAGCGAAAATCTCCCCGCAGCGTTTATCTCGCATATCTCACTGCCTAGCCAAAAATCAATCATCGGCACTTTGGGCGAATTACCCCAAATGGCGCAATCGTGCGAAAATCCAAGCATTTTAATTTTAGGTAAGGCGGTAGAGGAAAGCCTCAATATGCCCTTTATGGGTAAGCGAATCGTGCTAGATTCAATAAAAAAGAACCCACCCACTAGCCCTCACTAAAAGGGAGGGGACTTAAAGATAAGCAAATACCCTCGTGCTAAGGGAGGGGGAATTTGTGATGTTACCTGCCAAAAAGTCCTTATGTCATTTTACAAGCCCATTTACCCATCAATATATTACCCATCGATATAGTAGACTTTTTTATTAGACTTCTTTTGCTTCTTGGGCTTAGATTTTTTGGGTTTTTGGGTTGATTTGGTAGAGATGACATTGCCCTCTTTGTCTTTGACATAGTCAGTGCCACCAAACCAATACGCGTATTTGAAGTTTATGGTCGTAGTTACGCCGTTAAACTGCTGATTGTATTCCTTACTTTGCTTGTCTTTGACAAATTTATTTGCATAGAAAAGCCCATCATAGCCCAAACTTAGCTCGTGGTTTTTCTTTACCATCCAGATAAAATCAAGGCTTAGATTTCCATAAACTACGGGGAGGCTGATAGTGCCTTTGTCGCTAAATTGCCCGATAGTGAAAGTAGCTTCTTGATTGTTTAGGATATTATACTTTATGCCTATTTTGGTATTTAGACGAAATGTATTGCCAAATATTTTATAGTAGCGCAGGCTTAAGTCCACTTGTGGCAAATGCCAATAAATCCTATCATAAAATTCGCTCGCACCAAATGGCTTCAAAAACTTCATATCAAGCGTGGATAAAATATCATAGCTTATGCCAATCTCTGGTGCTACATAGCTATTGCGCTTAAACTGATAAAAGGTAATCCCGCCGTGCACCTCTGCTCCTGCGCTCCATAGAAGCGGGATAGATGAGGCTTTGGTATTTGATTGTATGGTGTTGTCTTGCCCGCTTGCTTGGAATGTAAATCGTGGCAAATCAACCCCGCCGCGAACGCTAGCCTTGATAAAACCCTCCCATACTTTTGAAGTGAAAGCAAAGGTTTTAAAATAGTTTAGTCCTGCTTGAAGTGAGTTTGTCTGCACTCGTGTGGGTGCTCCTACAAGTTGCGTATCAGTATTTACAAACTCATACCCCCAATAGCCACCAAAGATTCCCGCACCTTTTAGCAGATTTCGCTGAATCCCAAAAATCGCACCTCCAGCCCACTCTAGAGCAGATGAAGCACCAAGTCCTACGACACTATTTGCCCCATAAGGCAGTGCAAAAAGCCTCCAATCTTTGCGCCCACTGTAAGGGATAAAGATTGCATCTAGTTGGTCGATAAGCTCAAAATTGTTGTAGCCTTTGTCCAAATCCTGCCCTTTGCTTTGCTCTAAGGTTACCTTAGCGATTTTTTGACGCACTTTATCGAGATTGGAAGTGTTTTTGCGCTGAAGTTTTGAAAACTTCGTGCTACGATTTGTTAGCCTTGCCATATCGTATTGCAAAAGGCGCAACTCAACCTCGTGGGTATAGTATTTATCACTATGAAATGTCTTTGTTGTCATCGTATCTAGGATATTTTGCGTCATCGCATTTCTGCGCATATAGCTTAGGGCAAGTGCACGATACATACTCGCACCATAGCTTGTAGCGACATCTGCTTCTAGGCGAAATTTAGTCGCTTCTGCTTGGATATATTCATTTGTCCCCTCTAGTGAATTATTGGCATCATCTAGGGGGATAAGTTTGACACCGGGCTGTGGGCTTATGTGCTTAAATCTTAAATCCGCAGCAGGAGTAGTGCCACTTACCACAAGATTTTTTGTCTCATAGTAGTCCTCATCACTTTTTGGTGTAGGTGCATTTGCCCCGATACCGACATATATTGAGTAGTTGCCTATACCAGCAGTTGTTATGCTTTTAAATTTTATATGCTCTTTTGCGTTGGCTTTTGTAAGGTTATTCCACCCTTTGTTTGCACCACCTTCAGAGTCTATCTCGATACTTGCACTATATAGTAGAAGTGTATTTACTGCTGCGTCTATGTCGTTGCTTCCTAGATTTGGCTGAAACACCCAGCGGTTGCCGATAGAGAGCGTGCCGATAGTGCCTCCACCTGATATGCTACCCACATAAGAGCCATCGCCCCTGATAGTTAGACTTGTGATATTCCCAGAGCTATTTATGCTACCCACCCTTGAAGAATTGCTTAGAGATAGAGTCCCTATCGTGCCAGCATTTGTTAGCACTCCATTTATAGAACTATTATCTAGCGTCAAAGTAGAGATAGTCTTATTTACTTGATTGGTTAGATTTTCTATTCTTGCGTTATTGCTTAGGTTTAGCGTGGTGAGTGTGCCGTTTTGAGTAAGGGTATTGATAGAGCCACCATTTAGCGTGAGTGTGCCTATGCTAGAATTATTTGAAATGGTGTTTATAGAAGAGTTTGTGTTTAGAGTGAGTGTATTTATCGCTCCATTATTTAGAAGTGTCCCGCTTATGGAGCTACTATTTAGGGTTATGGTGTTTATGGTTTTGTTGGCACGATTGGTTAGATTCCCTAGCCTTGCGTTGCTATTTAGGTTTAGCGTGCCTAGAGAGGAAGTATTATCAATAGTATTTATCGTGCTGTTGTTGGCATTTAGCGTGCCTATGCCAGCATTTGAGATAGTGCCGACACTCGAGCCATTGCTTACATTTAGTATACCTATCCAATTCCCACTTAGACTAGTTATGCTAGAGCCGTTTATGGTGGTGTTGGAATTGCTTTGATTTACTTGTAGGTTGCCTATGTTTGAGCCATTGCTTACGCTTATGGTGTGTGTGGAGTTGCCACTTACATTTAGCGTGCCTATCCTAGACGCGCTCACAGATACGCTATTCCAATTCCCTACATTAAATCCTATGCTAAAAGTCGTGCTAGCAGAATTTACATTGTTAAAATTCACCGCCCTTGTGCCATTTGTAGCCCAGCTACCTGCATATCGTTGAAACGCGAAAAGTTTGCTTCCGCCATTTGTAGTGAGGTTGTTTAGATTTATGGTGACTATGCCTGATGAGATAGCGGGAGGATTGTATAAATCGCTTGCATTCATACTGCCCGAGCAGCTTATCGTCCAATAGTTTGCCTGCCCTGTGCTTGAGCAAGCAGCTGCTAGTATGTCTAGGGCTATTCCTGTAAATGCTACGCTTGCGATGAGAGATAGTGCTAGTTTGCGAGGTTTGTTTGGGTTGTTTGGGTTGTTTGCGTTGTCATTGTGTGCTGATTTTGCACTTAGGGCAGAATCTGTTTTTGAGATACTTATGGAATTTGTATTGCCTGCGGTTGTATTTTTGTCGTTGACAATCGCTGACTTTACTTGAAGTGCAGAAGTGGGACTTACCCACCCCCTAGCCCCCTCCGCAAGGGAGGGGGAATAAGTGAAATTACTACCTACAAGGGAAACACCTTTGTCATATTGAGGTTTCGTAGAAACCGAAATATCTCTATTAGATTTTACTTGAGATACTTCGCTTTGCCCAGTATGACAAATTAAGCGCGAACTACTCTCTCTCTCTCTCTCTCGTTTGGTTATCGTGCTATTGATGATAGAAACTTGTCTAATGCCCTGCTTCATTTTGACTCCTTAAAGATGACTGCCAAACATTACAAAATATAGAAAATCTCACTTTTTTGGCTACGCTGTATCGCAAGATTCTTTATTTAAGATTTTATTTGGCTTTGAAAAGACAAGCAAATCATAAGTAAATATTTCTTAAATCAATATTAAATAAAAATAAAAAGTCCCAAAAAATGAAAAAAAAAAAAAACGGCAAAATTTTGTTGATATTTTGCTAAAAAATTTTGGGTAGATTTTTTGGATTTTTTGGTGTATTTATCACAAAAATACTTAAAGTCTCCTCCCTTGCAAGTGCGGGCAAGCAAATTATTTCCCCCTCCCTTTGCGGAGGGGGACTAAGGGGGTGGGTTCTTTCGTCATTGCGAGATACTTTCCTGTCATTGTAAGCGAACGAAGTGGGCGTGGCAAAACAAGCGTAGCGCAGTTTCTTTAGTAAAACGAGCAAAGCGAAGTTTCTTTAGAAAGCCTTTGGCTTCTTTAGAAAACAAGCGTAGCGCAGTTTCTTTAGCAATCCAAATGTCATTTCGTCATTGCGAGCAAGTCGCAAGACTTGCGTGGCAATCTATATTTGTTTTTGTGGATTGCCACGGATTCCACGCTTTAGTGCGGAATCTCGCAATGACGATTGATTCTATGGATTTGTAGATTGCCACGAATCTGCCAACGCAGATTCTCGCAATGACGAAAGTGGCGTATTCGCTAGCGGTTGCTGTCCTTGCTTGAAGTTTAGGTTAGGAGCGAATGGCGTTGATGATTGTCTGCATTTTGGCAAAATCTTTCACTCCATTTGTTTCGATACCGCTTGAAATGTCAATGCAAAAAGGCTTTAGCGCGATTGCGCTTTGGATATTTTCTACATTTATCCCACCTGCTAGGAAAAAGCGCGTTTGAAATGCGCGTGTAAAATCTTGCGATTTGACAAGGCGTTGCGCCAAAGCATTCCAATCAAATGCTTTGCCACTCCCAGCATTTGGGCTATCTAGCAAGATAAAATCCGCCCCAATTTGCGCACTAGATTCAAAACTTTGCACCAAAGAGTGCGAATCGCTTACTTTTATCGCTTTGATAATGGGCGCGACTTTGCCTAAATCGCTTTGCATACACTCTTTTAACGCGCTGATATAGGCACTATTTTCATTTCCGTGCAACTGCACCACATCTATAATGCCCTCACTCAAAGCCTCGCAAACGCGCTCCACAGGGCTATCTACAAACACGCCCACCGCTTGAATCCCCGAATCTAGACGCGATTTTAGGGCTTTAGCAAGGGCAAAATCCACAAATCGCTTTGAATGCTCCACAAAGATAAAGCCGATAAAATCGGGCTTTAGCGCATTTGCATAATCAATATCACACTCCCTAAAAAGCCCACAAAATTTGATTTTCAACACAAATGATTCCTTTGCATATTTGTGTGTTTCATATTCATAGATTCACGCCTTTGAGTGCGTTTAGGGCGTTGGTTTTGTCTTTTTCGCGCATTAGCGTTTCGCCGATGAGAGCGGCATTTATGCCACTTGATTGCAAAAGGGCTATGTCGCTATGCGTGGCGATTCCTGATTCGGAGACAAAGATTCTATCCTTTGGCACGAGCTTTTTTAGCCTCACACTTGTTTGCAAATCCACTTTGAAATCGCGCAAATCGCGGTTATTTACGCCGATAAGTCGCGCGTTTGTGTTTAGCGCGTTTTGCAGGGCGGATTCGCTATGAGACTCCACTAGCACACTTAAGCCTAAAGAGTGCGCTATGTCGCAAAATTCGCGCATTTCATCACACTCCAAAATCTCGCTAATAAGTAGCACACAATCCGCGCCAAGCACCTTTGCCTGATAAATCATATACGAATCGATGATGAAATCCTTGCGCAAAATAGGGATTTTCACGCGTTTTGCAATCTCGCTTAGATACGAATCCGCGCCACAGAAAAACTCTGGCTCGGTGAGGCAGGAGATGCAATCCGCCCCCGCGCGTTCATAATCAAGCGCGATTTGCAAGTAGGGGAAGTCGTGCGCGATAATGCCCTTTGATGGCGAAGCTTTTTTCACCTCGCAAATAAAGCGCATTTGTGGGGCTAAATCGCTTGAATCGTGCGCTGAATCTAGTTTAGATTTTGGTTGTGAATCGCTATTTTGTGCCAAATCTTGTGCTGAATCTAGCTTTGATTCGCGTGAATCTAATGCCTTTTCAAACGCAAATGGCGGCTTGATAAATGGCGATTTCATCGGCGAATCGACATTAGATTTGCCACTTGATTTTGTGCTAGATTCGCCACTTGATTCAACCTGAATCTTATAAAGATTTTCCGCCTTTTCTCGCATTGCATTAAAAGAAATCTGCGCTTTATCACGCTCCACACGCGCTTTAGTTGATTTGACAATTTTTTGTAAAATATCCAAATTTTTATCCTAACTTTAAAATTACTTCCCCTTTATAAAAGCACAAAAAAAACACAACACAAAATCTTAGCTATGCCCAAAAATACCATTTCTAAGGGCTTACTTGCTTTTGATGATTAGCTCCTCTAGTTTTGCGCTTGCCTTGCCACTCTCTATTAGGCTTTCAGCGAGCTTTACGCCCTCTTTTATCGTGCTTGCTTTGCCTGCTAGATATAGCCCTGCACCTGCGTTTAGGCAGGAGATTTTGGCTTTTGCTCCCTTTTCTTTCCCGCTTAAAATATCTCTTATGATTTGGGCGTTTTCTTTTGCTTCGCCACCTTTTAGCGAGGATTTGTCGCACACTTCATAGTCAAAATCCTGTGGCGAAATCGTGTAGGTATCGATTTTGTCGCCATTTACTTCATAGATTTGTGTAGGTGCGCTTAGTGAGATTTCATCGAGTTTGTCTAATCCATAGACTACAAGTGCCCGTTTTATCCCTAGATTTTGCAGCACCTTTGCCATAGGGGCTAGTAGTCTTTGCTCATAGACGCCCATTATTTCCATTTGTGGATTTGCAGGATTGCATAGCGGTCCTATGATGTTAAAAATCGTGCGGATTGCTAGCTCTTTGCGCACAGGGGCGACATTTTTCATCGCGCTATGATAGTTTTGGGCAAACAAAAAGCACATTCCCACTTCATCTATGAGTGCTTTTGCCCTCTCTCTTGGTAGTGAAATATTTACCCCCAATGCTTCAAACACATCAGCTGCGCCACATTTTGATGAAAATGCTCTATTGCCGTGTTTGGCGACTTTGACGCCACCTGAAGCGATGATAAACGAAGCGGTGGAAGAGATATTGAAAGAATGTGAGCCATCGCCACCTGTGCCTACGATTTCTAGCACTTCGCCACATTCTATATGCTCGCAATGCTCCCTTAGAGAGCGCACGCTAGCAGTGATTTCATCGATACTTTCTCCTTTGCAGGCTAGGGCGGTTAGAAACGCTGCGATTTGCACATCGCTTACCTTTCCGTCCATTATGGCGTCCATCGTGGTTTTTGCTTGTTTGGAGCTTAGATTTTCTTTGCGAGTGAGTGAGTGGATAGTGTCAGTTATCATTAGTTCCCCTTTTTGTTTGGTTTATTTACGCTAGTTAGGACTTTTGGAGTGGATTTTTAGCACTCTTAGCCAATCTGTGCTAAAAAGTTTTTTATTATTTGATTGCCTAGTGGAGTTAGGATTGACTCTGGGTGGAATTGCACACCAAAGGTTTTATACTGCTTATGTGCGATAGCCATTATGGTGTTTTCATCTATATTTTCTTGCAAATGCTGTTCCCTAGATTTTGCAAGTTTTGTGGATTTTGTAGATTTTGTGTGGTTGGTGGATTTTGAGATATTTTTGCTACTTACGCGTGCGATGATTTCTAGGCAGGAGGGTAGCTCATCTTCGATAATCGCCAAAGAATGATAGCGAGCCACCTCAAAAAATCGTGGCATAGAATCAAAAAGTGGGGAATCTTGACTTGCTTCTATGAGCGAGCTTTTTCCGTGCATAATCTTTGGGGCATAGCTTACCTTTCCGCCAAATGACTCACAAATCGCTTGATGCCCTAGACACACCCCAAGTATAGGAATCTGCGGGGCAAAGTGAAAAATGGCTTCTATGCAGATTCCCGCGTCTTTTGGGGCTTTTGGACCCGGGGATATGATAAGTCCTTTTGGTTTTAACTTGGCTATTTGGGGAATAGTGCACTCATCGTTTCGCACTACTTGTATCTGTGGGTAAAATTGCGCAATTTGCTGGTAGAGATTGTATGAGAAGCTATCGTAATTATCAATTAGCACTAGCATTTGATTCCTTATTTGTGTTTTTGCTTGTGGATTTTATAAGATTCTCTTAGATTTGCTTGCGAAAATCTATGTAGCAAATTTTGTGGACAGATTTTTGGGTTAGATTTTTGCACACAAGTTTCTAGTCAAGTTTTTTTTTACGCAGATTTTTACTCTTTGATTTTTGCTGGTTTTATGAGTTTGTCGCCTTTGTAGATTCCTAGTAGCTCATATTCGCCGCCTTTAAGTAACAAAATCACGGGATATTCCTCATAAGTCCCTTGCTCCATACCCGGACTTCCTTGAGGCATACCGGGCGCAGATATGCCAATGGCTTCTTGTGGCTTATGCTCTAGTAGCCACTCAAGCGCACCAAGTGGGATATGCCCCTCAAGCGCGTAGCTTTGGTTAGCACTTGTGATTATTCCTGTGTGGCAGCTTTGGTAAGCGGGCTTTATGTTGTATTGCTCTTTGATTTTGTAAAAATCCGTGCTTTTATGCACTTCTAGTTTGTAGCCTTTGGACTTCATATATTCTACCCATTTATCACAGCACCCACAAGTAGGGCTTTCAAAGACTTTGATAAATTTGCTTTGGTTTGCGCTATTTGGATTTGCGCTATTTGCACTTAAGCAAGTCGCAAGTAATGCAAATGTCATAATAGAAGCTAAGAATCTCATTTTACACTCCTTTTAAGTGGTTTTATTGGCTTAGATTTTTGATTTGCTCATCTTTTGTTTTATGTCTTTTTGGCGCATTTTGTGAGGCGATTTGCAAGGCATTTATCACAGCTTTTGCTTTGTTTTGCGTTTCGATAAACTCCTTTTCCCCATCACTATCATAGACGATTCCAGCACCCGAGCGCACGCTAACTTCATCGCCTTGCTTTACAACTAGGCGAATCCCTATGCACATATCCATATTTCCGCTAAAGTCAAGGTAGCCTATCGCCCCGCCATATATGCCACGATTTATCCCCTCTAGCTCGTGAATGATTTCGCACGCGCGGATTTTGGGAGCACCAGAGAGAGTGCCAGCGGGAAATATGCTATCAAGCGCGTTAAAAGCGTCTTTGTCATCACGCAGGATTCCGCTTACGCGTGAGGAAATGTGCATAATGTGTGAATAGCGGACAATGTTTTGGTATTGCTCGACTTTCACGCTCCCTACTTTTGCCACCCTGCCTATGTCGTTTCGCCCCAAATCCACAAGCATATTGTGCTCGCTTAGCTCTTTTTCATCGCTAAGGAGTTCTTTTGCTAGATTTTCATCTTGGATAGGGGTGCTACCTCGAGGGCGAGAACCTGCAAGCGGGTAGGTGTAGATAGTGCCATTTTGGAGCTTTAGTAGCGTTTCGGGGGAAGCCCCTGCAATTTCCAAATCACTACTTGTGAGGTAAAACATATAGGGCGATGGATTGCTAGTGCGCAATACTCGATAGACATCAAAAAGCGAGCCACTTGCCTTTGCGTGCAGAGGGTTTGAGAGGACTACTTGGAAAATATCCCCCTCCTTTATGTAGTGCTTTGCTTTATCTACGATAGCGCAAAATTCGGCTTTGTCATAGTGGCTTTTTAGCGGGGAATCTAGCCTAAATCCTTGCAGAGATTTGGCAAAAGCATTTGGCAGGCTTGAAGCGATAGTGCAGGGAGGAGGGGTAGGGATTTTATCTTGCGCAGTTTGATTGCTCTGCGTGGTTTGCTGACTAGTTTGTGGATTTTGCGATAGGGACTGCTCTTTTGAGATTTTCTCTTTAGTTGATGAGCTAGATAGATTTTGGCATAGTATTTCTTCTATGGATTCTAGTTTTTTGATTCCTTGTATGTAGGCGTTTTTTAGGCTATCAGTGGGATTTTTGTTTTTGTCCAAATCTATATTTGTCAGCAAGAGGAGTTTTTGAGCGAGATTATCAAAGATGATAAGGCTATCAAAAAGCATAAACTCAATATCTTTTGTTTGCGTTGGATTTCGCTCTTTAGCGTGGCTTGTGAAATTTATCATAGATTTTTGTGTCTTGGCAAAATCTAGCTTCTCCTCAATAAGCCCTATATACTCATAGGCAAAATACCCCACAAGCCCACCACTAAAAGAGGGGATATTTTCTATGCCATATTGCGCTAGATTGGGGCTTTTGTATAGCTTTAGCACTTCGCGCAAAATCTCTTTTGGATTTGCTTGAAATTCTATGGTGTTTGATTGCGCGTGGTGCTTGGATACTTTTTTGCCAAATCTTGCCAAATCAAGCAATTTTTGCTCGTTTGATTCTAGTCGCACCACACCATTAGAATAGCTGATATGCGCACTTGGCTCAAAGCCCAAAAAGCTATACCGCCCCCACTGCTTCCTATCCTGCATAGATTCTAGCAAAAAGGAGTTTTGCGAGCGGGATTTCAGCAGTGCTATCGCCATAATGGGCGTGATAAAATCCGCATATAGCTCTTTGTAGATTGGCAGTTTTTTGCATTCTTTGGGGATTTGTGGCAAGATTTTGTGCAGAGTATCAAGGGTAGGGCAGATAGTGTCAAAAATAATAGAATCATCTAAAAAGCTGGGGGCGTCTGCAATAGTGGAGGCATTGGCATTTGAAGTGTTTGTGGCTTCAAAAAAGGAGTGTGGCATTTAGATTCCTTAAGTTTGCAAAAAGGATTTTGGAAATTTTTGTGTGGATTTTGATATTTTTGTATTTTTTGCTAAGGATTTTTGTTTTTGAGTATTTTTTTGATTTTTGCACATCTAAAAACATAAGTTGGGATTTTAGCACAAAAGGTTTAATCTCTTTGGTATATTTTATACGAAACAATGTTTTTACATAAGGCGTGGAAATAAAAAAATCATTGAAAATTATAGTTTTCATAAGTAAAGATTATATAAAAAAACAGAATCTAACACGCAGGAATATTGTGAAATGATAATCTGCGGTGTTAGATTCTGTCAAACCTAAACTCTAAAGAAAAACAAGAACCAATGAAAATCGTAAAACTTGCAGGTTTAGGTTTGTTATAAAAAGATTTCACAAAAAGGCAAAATCAAAAAGTAACAAAACCTACCCTAGTCTCACAAACCTTATATCCCTTTTTACATTTTACAAACTCGCCTCATTTCACATTTTGGGACAGCTTGCACTCCATTTTCTAAAAAACCGAAAGTTTTACCTGTCTTTGATTTTTAGCGTTTCTATAAGTTTGGCGTAGGTCTCGTATTTGGTGTTTTTTAGGTATCGTAGCAAATGCTTGCGTTTGCCTACGAGCTTTAGCAGTCCCAATCGACTAGAGTGGTCTTTTGGGTTTTCCTTTAGGTGCTGTGTGAGTGATGAAATGCGCTCACTTAGCAAAGCCACTTGCACTTCTGAAGAGCCTGTATCTTTACTATCTCGCGCAAATTTGCCGATAATCTCGCTCTTTTTCGCCGTATCCAAAGCCATAACTGACCTCCTGATTGGTATGAAATAAAGGCGTGATTTTACACAAAAAAGACATAAAATAAGTTTAATTTTGCTTAAATTTTGCCCTTTTTAGACAAATCAAAGCAGAAAAACAAACACACAAAGCATATAATTATCAGCGCATTGCCACAAAAATTCTGCGAACTTGCCTTATTAAAATAAAAAAATACTATCTAAAAACATTTCTTAGCTTGCGCGGATTTTTGTATGGCTTTTTGCGCGGATTTTTGGATTTTCTGTATAGTTTTTTGGCTTCATCTAGCACTTGCATTGTTTCCTCCCATTTTTGCTTGTGCTCTATCGCCTCTCTTATCGCTTTCTCGCGCTTGCTAGGTGGATATTGCCTATCCCACAAGTGCATAATGTATTCCTCATCATCTGTTAGCTTTATGCCGTATTTTTTACTCATATATAGATATGTCCGCGCTATCCACCCGCGCGAATATTCCGCAGGATAAAACTTCGCCTCTGCAAAATTGCTATACACTCTACACGCGCCATATTGGCTAAATTCTAGCTCGCTTGGAGGGATAGCATACTCAAAGTCGCGTCTGTCGCGATTTATCTCATCAATAGCAGGCACAAGATTGTGCAAATCCCCCTCCATTTGTCGAAACAATGCGTCTTTTTGGCAGGACTTTCGCGAGCTTTGAGTGGTTTTTGCGGTTTTCGCAGAATTTGAAGTTTTCGCAGATTTTGCATTTTTTGGCAAGTTTTTGTTATTTTTGCTTTGGTTATCTTGCCAGCATTTTAGCTCGCTACCGAAGCGATGTGCGGGCATTATATGCTCCCACTCGATATATTGCACTTTTTTAGATGAGATTCTAGGTGTGTATTTTTGGCTTGGTAGGATTTCTAGGCGATTGTCTTTGGGGATAAATGGTGCTTGACAATAAAAATCCTCCCAAGCCCCCTCCCCTAAGTCTAGATATATCTGCTTTAGCGTGGCTTTTGCATTGGCGAAGTTTCGCACTTTTGCAAACGCACTAACACTAAGCAAGCAACACAAAAGCGCGTATACAGCAAGTCTAGCCAAGATTTTATCCAAATCCTTATTTGCCACTTGATTTGCTACTGCCAAAATCCGCTTATAAAGCCCATAAAGTCATCTAATAAGCCACATATAGCCAAACTTTTAAGCCAACTTTTAATACCAACTATCTCCTAGCTTTCGCTTCTAGTCGCTTTTTGCTAGGATAGACAAAAAAGCTCTCTCTCTCCACAGAGATTTCATCATTATCCACCGCATAGGCTCGTATGATGAGTTTTTCGCGCAAATCTTTTGATTCCAGTGCGCTATCTAGCGGATTTTGCACGCGCAAAGCCACAGCTTTTTTTACCTTGCCATTTGGCTCTACTCTCACAGGCTCGCTAGGCTCTAAAATCCTTATATCATCATTCCCCACCACCTCGAAGTAAAAATCGTGTGGCTCTATGTCGGTGTTTTGGAAAAGGAAAGTATAGTAGTTATCCACCGCGCCACTTTTGCGGATTTCATAGGCTTGGGTGTTTCTATCGACATTTAGTAGCATTGGCTCTTTTTTGCCACTCATAGCGATAAGTATGGCAAATATCACACACAGCACGGCGATATAGCCGATAGTCTTAAGCCTAAAAAAGCGCACCTTACTACGCGTAGCGATTGCGTTTGGAGAGCTCCACTGCACGAGGCTTGGGCGATTGTAGTGAGCCATTACTTCGCTGCACGCATCGACACATTCTAGGCAGTTTATGCACTCTAGCTGCATTCCCTTGCGTATGTCTATGTGTGTGGGGCAGACTTTTACGCATGCTACGCAGTTTGTGCACTCATTTGCTGGATTTTGCTTTTTGGGTGCTAGCTCGTTTTTTGCGCCATTTGGTGCATACACTGCCCCACCACGACTAGAATCATAAATCGCCATAAGCGTATCATCATCATACATCACCGACTGCACGCGCGCATAAGGACAAGCATAGATACAAAAAGCCTCCGCCATAAGTGTAACATCTAAAGTCAAAAAAGCTGCTATCGCTAGCCAAGAGCCAACTGCGATGGTGTGGTTTGACGCATCGGCTATATAGCCAAAAAACTCACTTGGTGGCATAAACAAAAACAAAAAGTCCGCCGCCACTACAAGAGATAAGCACGCAAATATAACCACACCCAATGCCTTTTTTAGCTTATTTGAAAACAAACTAAAATCAGGCTTTTTTTGCTTATCGCTGATACGCTTGCGAAGTCCCAAAATCTTTGTCTCTATCAAGTCGCGATATATCACGCGGAAAATCGTCTGCGGACAGCACCACCCGCACCATACGCGACCCCCCAAAGTCGTCATAAAAAATATCCCTACAAAAAGCATTATCAACAAAAACGGCATAAGATAAAGCTCCTGCACGCTAAACACCACACCCAAAAGGTGCAACTCTTTATGCACAAATGAGAGCAAAAAAAGCTGATGTCCATTTATAGTGATAAATGGCAAAATCAATGCTAGTGTAGTGATAAGCGCGTAGCCGATATAGCGTTTTTTGCGCTTTGGCAGGGAGCTAGAGCTAGTAGAGTGGCTAGGGGATTTAGTCTGCATACTCAAATGCCCTGAAAGAGTGTCTATGGAGTTTGGTGGGAGAGTAGTAGTGCTTGGGCTTTGTGAAGTGCTTTGATTTTGTAGATTTTGTTGTGTGGTGTTTTGTGGATTTTGTGCTGTTTGTGAGACGGCGGGATTTTGTGAAGTGGGATTTTGTGGATTTTGCGCTTCCATTTGCATTCTCCTTAGGATTTCTCTTTAGCTGTTGTGAAATGTCGAAGTGTTTGTGATAAAGGGTTTGGCTTGGCTATCTAGACAAATTCTGCACATAAAATTGCACAAAATGCCAAACGCCCTAGCCTAAAACAGAAGCGATTATATAACTTTAATTTCCAAAAAGCAATGTTTTTTGAGAAAATTTTGAGTAAAAATTTTTGACAAAAATACTAGCAAAACAAAGGTAAAAAATGTTTTTAAGATTTATTCATTTAGCAAGGAGAGTTGTCTTTATTTGTCATATTGAGTGCAAGCGAAATATCTCAATGCGGATTTGTCATATTGTGAGCTTTTGCAAAAAGCGAAATATCCAAAAAAGCACTTCTTGTAAATTTACATTTTTTTTTTTT